>JAOTWM010000180.1 GCA_029862885.1 Gammaproteobacteria bacterium | reverse complement strand
TGTTCGGGATTCTCGAAATTTAGGGAATCTCCGCATGATTCATGACCGAATAGTTTGGGTCCGCCTCGAAATACTATCGATGGCTAAGTGGCGTCCAACATTCCCGGCAATTGTGCAGAATCGGGCGCGACCCTTGCGGTCGTTGCGTCGGCGGCGATATGAAATCGCTGCTCAGCCGCGGGCATATGTCGTTTTGCTCGCTACGTATGCAGCAGGTGGGCTGGTCCATTGAATACTGCGACGGGGAGATCTACGCCGATGGTTGAAGAGCGCGCGCCAGCGGTGATCGAAATTCGCGATCTCACAACCCAATTCGGACAGACTGTTATTCATAACAGCCTTGACTTGGATGTGCGCCAAGGGGAAATCATCGGCGTGGTGGGCGGTTCGGGCACCGGCAAATCGGTGTTGCTACGTGCCATAATCGGGTTGTTCCGGCCGAGGCAAGGCACCATCAAGGTGTTCGGGGAAATCTTAAGCCGGTTGTCGGAGCAACAACGCCGGCACTACGAGCAGCGTTGGGGCGTGTTGTTCCAGCACGGCGCATTGTTCAGTTCGCTTACGGTGGGACAAAACATCCAGGTACCGTTACGGGAGCATTTGCAGCTACCGCCGCGATTATTGGAGGAATTCGCTGCGCTCAAGCTTGGTTTGGCCGGCTTGGGGCCGGCGGCCGTTGACAAGTACCCTTCCGAGCTATCGGGCGGTATGCGCAAACGGGCGGCGTTGGCACGGGCGCTCGCGTTGGATCCGGAAATCTTGTTTTTGGACGAACCAACCGCCGGGCTTGACCCGATTGCCGCCGCCGAATTCGACGATTTGATCAAGGATTTACAACATGCGTTGGGATTTACGGTATTTCTTGTGACCCACGATCTCGACACATTGCACACAGTGTGCGACCGTATCGCCGTGCTTGGCGATGGAAAGATATTAGTGATTGGAACCGTTGCTGAATTGCTCGTCTTCGATCACCCGTGGGTGAAGGAATATTTCTGCGGGCCGCGGGGGCGGGCCGCATCGTTGGCGCAATCCAAAGGAGCAACGCAGTAGGATGGAGAGTCGGGCGAACCATGTTCTAATTGGCAGCTTTGTGTTGCTGGGTATTATCGGCATATTCGCGTTCGTGATTTGGAAAGCGAAAATCGATGTTGCTTCTCAACCGAACTACTTCGATATTTATTTTTCGGACTCGGTTAGTGGCTTGCCTCTGGGTGGCGATGTTCGATATCGGGGAATCAAAATCGGCACTGTGGCGGATATCGCGGTCAAGGCCGACGACCCAAGCGTCGTTGTTGTACGAATTGAGGTGCGCGGTGACATGGTGTTGCGCGAGGGAGACGCAGCTACGCTCAAATTGCTCGGTATTACCGGTGTGACTTTTGTCAACATCGAGGGTGCGATCGCGGATGCGGCTCCGCTTGGACCTACCGATTCAGGACAAATCCCCGTGTTGCCGTCACGTCAATCGGAGGTCGACCAGCTGGTGCAAGGCGCACCGGAGCTACTACGCCAGGGTACGCTGCTGGCGACACGATTGTCTGAATTGTTTGATGCGGATAATCAAGATCTGGTGCATAGGATTTTGGCCGATATTGAACAACTCACGTCAGCAGTGGCGTCGAGCGGCGAGACGATTCGAAGTGTGATCGATTTGGTCGAGTCGTCCACCGAAGAGCTCGCCACTGCAGCGGGCGCAGTTCGGGAGGCGGCGGTTCGTTTTGACGAGTTGTTGGATCAAGCGTCGGGCGTGCTGAATGTGACGACATCGACAATCGCCGATGCGCGGGCCACCGTTGGTAAGGTGGATCAGATCGTCGATAACGATGTAGCAAGATTAGTGGCCGACCTTCGTCGCGCTGCCTCATCGATCGATCGGCTGACGACCGAGGCCACTGCGTTATTAGTAGACAATAAGGACTCTATCGAGGAGTTTACCGGCGACGGCCTCGCCGAGTTCACGCGTTTCGTTGCAGACGCGCGGCTGCTGGTGGCCGGAATGTCTCGTGTGGCTGAGCGCCTCGAAGCACAAGGCGGGCGATATTTCCTCAATAATAATCAATCTGATTTTCGTGCGGAGTGATACCGCCGATCGGTCGGTGCGCCTATAATGCAGCACTTTCCTCATGCACCGCGATCCATGACCATTCAAATTGTAGCGGATAAATCAACGTCGGTGCATCGTGTTTTATTGCGGTGCGGTGTCGTCGCCGCAGTGTTGTGGATTTCTGGGTGTGCCGCTGGGTTGTTTTCTTCCGGTCCGCCGCCCGATCTCTACAATCTCACACCGAAAAGCACGTTTCCAGTGGGGTTGCCGAAAGTGACTTGGCAGCTTGTTATCGAGGAGCCTCTGGCTTCTGGTGGATTGGACGCGAGTCAGATCGCGCTGCGCCCATCGCCAACAGAATTGAAGTACTTTGCGGGGGCACGATGGACGGAGCGGGCGCCGAAGATGGTGCAAACACTGCTGATCGAAAGTTTCGAGAATACCGGCAGCATCATTTCGGTAGGGCGTCAGACGATCGGTTTGCGGTCGGATTACAATCTTCGAACCGAACTGCGTGAATTTCAGGCCGAGTACTTCTCCGACGAAAAATCACCCAGCATCCGGGTACGAATCAACGCCAAATTGATTACCCAACCACGCCAAATAATCGCGGCGTCACGCAGTTTTGAATTCGTGGCGGATGCCACCGGCAGTGACCTCGCGTCCATTATCCAAGCGTTCGATAATGCGCTCGGAAAAGTAATCAGGGGGCTTGTGGAATGGACGCTGGAGGTAGGTAACAACGCCGCGATCGCGAAATAAGGTTTTCGTCGATACGGATTGGTGGCCCGGCGCCGCAACAAACCGACGGCCCGACTTGAAGACATTACATCAATTCTCGTAGCGCTTGCTCGACACGATCCAGGCCGTGTTGCAAGTCTTGGTCGTTAATATTCAGCGGTGGCAGAAATCGCAACACATCCGGGCCCGCTTGTAGGATGAGGACGCCGTGATGCCGGCACCGCTCGACAATATCGCCCGCTTTGCCGCGCCAATTCGGCAGCAAGGTGGCGCCCAGCATCAATCCTCGCCCGCGAACCCTTTCGATGACGCCGATCTCTGTGGCTGTCCGCTCGAGCCGGGCTTGCAACGTGTTCCCCTGGCGGATCACATCGTCTAATAGCCCCGAGTCGTTGATCTCGTGAAAAGCAGCCCGCGCCACCGCGCACATTACTGGATTTCCTCCGAACGTCGAGCCGTGGCTGCCGAATTGCATTGTGTCGGCGGCCTTCTCTCCGACCAGCGTCGCTCCCAATGGCAAGCCGCCTCCGAGTGCCTTGGCCATCGTCACGATGTCCGGAACGAGATGCTTTTCCCATTCGTACGCGAACAGTTTCCCGGTGCGGCCCATACCACACTGGATTTCGTCAAGGATCAATAGTGCCCCCAGCGCATCGCAACGCCGACGCAGTTCGGCAAGAAATCCGTCTGCAGCCGGCATTACGCCACCCTCGCCTTGAATCGGTTCCACCAAAACCGCGCAGGTGTCCGATGTCAGGTGTTCGTCGAGCGCGTCGAGATCGTTGAACGGGCAGTAGCGAAAGCCCGGCGGCAGTGGTTCGAAACCGCTGTGATACTTCGGCTGCGCGGTGGCGGTGACGGTCGCCATGGTGCGGCCGTGGAACGAGCCGGTAAAGGTCAAGATCGTGCGCTTCTCGGCAGGTACGCCCCGAGCGCTTGCGAATTTGCGTGCGAGTTTAATCGCGGCCTCGTTTGCCTCCGCTCCGGAATTACAAAAATATACGCGTTGCGCGAAGGTGGAATCGACCAGTGTTTCGGCAAGGCGCACGGCGGGTTCGTTAAAATAGATATTGCTGGTATGCCAGAGTTTGCCCGATTGCTCACGTAAGGCCGCGACCAGCGCCGGGTGTTGATGGCCCAGCGAATTCACGCTGATCCCGCACCCCAGATCGATGTATTCATTGCCGTCTGCATCCCAAATGCGCGATCCTTGGCCGCGCTCGAGAATCACCTCGCGCGGTTGATAGTTCGGCACATAGCAACGCCGGCCGGTGGCGATCAGCGATTCACTGGCGGGCGAGAGTGGGGTGGTCACGGTGGCGGCCTTTCCTTTTTGCGTCTAATTCGGGCGAACCACGAAGTGTAACGGCGTCGGATACCTCGGTCCATGCAACCTTCGGTCGCGCTGTGGCCCGGTATGTGGAAAGCGATGCCGGGTGCTCGGCCGAAAAGCCGAGCGCCCGGATCCAATGAGGATGGTGTTGAAAAGCCCTTGAAGTCGTTTATACGGCGCTACGACTTGGCCTTAAGCAAGTCGCGAATCTCCGTTAACAATACTTGCTCTGGCGCCGGTTCCGGCGGGGCGGCCGGCGCCTCTTCCTCTGCCTTTTTCATATTGTTGATTCCTCTGATGACGAAGAACACCGCGAGCGCAACGATGACAAAACTGATGATGGTATTGATGAATATTCCAAAATTCATCGTAACCGCACCCGCTTCCTGGGCCTGGGCTAACGACGCATAGGGCCCGGCCTGCGCACCCTCCTTGATCACTGCGAACACATTGGTGAAATCGACACCCCCCAGCAACAACCCGATCGGCGGCATCAATACATCGGCCACCAGCGATTTGACAATAGTACCGAACGCAGCACCGATAATAATTCCGACCGCCATATCGACGACGTTACCGCGCATCGCGAAATCTTTGAACTCATTAAACATACGGACCTCCTGTTACTCTCGACGTGTTGTTGGAAACGCTCATGGGAATCTCAATAAGCGAAGAAATACAGACGTGGACTGCGGAATCAAGTGTACGCCGGCGGGCGTGCCTGCAACTAGGGCGCAGGGTCGCTATGTAACCATTGTTAACGTTACGCTAGACCGTTCGAGCGTATCGTTGGAGGGTTATCTAACCGAGTAAGTCCACCAATATTTGCTCATAAATGGCCGATAATCCGTCGAGGTCGGCGGTCTCGACGTGTTCGTCCACTTTATGGATGGTCGCGTTACAGGGGCCGAGTTCCACAACCTGAGCACCCATCGGCGCTATGAATCGGCCGTCGGAGGTGCCGCCATCCGTCGACAGCGTGGTATCGGCACCGGTGATCGTGCGGATCGCTGTGGATACGGCATCTACCAACTCGCCGCGGTCGGTCAGGTACGGCAATCCCGCGGTGTCCCATTCGAGCTTATACGCGAGTTCGTGTTGTCGGCACAGCTCGTGCACACAGTCGTCGATTGCGTCGGTCGTCAGCGCGGCGGAGAAACGCACATTAAAGCGGATCTGCACCGATCCGGGAATCACATTGTCGGCGCCGGTGCCGCCATTGATGTTGGATATCTGCAGCCGCGAGGCTGGAAACCCCGCACCGGCGTCGTCCCAGCGGTGTGCGGCCAGTGCGTCGATCAGCGCTCCGGCCCGATGAATCGGATTGTCCGCAAGCTGCGGATAGGCAACGTGGCCTTGTGTGCCGAATATCGTAACCGTGCCGTTGATCGATCCGCGGCGGCCGATTTTTATAACGTCGCCGAGGCGTTGGCTGCTGGTCGGCTCTCCAACCAAACACCAGCGTGGCAGCTCATTGCGGTCGAGCAGTCGTTCGACGACGCGCCGTGTGCCGTCGAGCGCCGGACCTTCTTCGTCGCTGGTTACGAGAAGCGCAATCGAGCCACGGTGCGCGGGATGATTGTTCACAAAGCGTTCACAGGCGGTGACCATCGCCGCAAGGCTGCCTTTCATATCGGCCGCACCGCGGCCCCACAGCCGGCCGGCGCGGATTTCACCCCCAAACGGCGGTATCGACCAGTCGCCCTCGGCGCCGATGGGTACCACATCGGTGTGCCCGGAAAACACGAATAAAGGCTCGGAACGGCCACGCCGCGCCCACAGATTTGCAACATTGCCAAACCGTAGGTGTTCGGAATCAAAGCCGATAGCGGCGAGTCGCCCCGACAATCGCTGTTGGCAGCCGTAGTCGTCGGGGGTAATCGACGGCTGGCGGATTAGCGCTTGGGCCAGCGCAATGGTGGAAGACAAGGGGCTATCGTCCATCGCGCGAATTATAGACCGGACAACCCCGGATCGTCGTGGTACGATGGACTGCGATCGAATAGCACGCCCGCCATGGGCGTACAAAGATAGGGGCGTCCCAATGGGTGAAAACAACGCGGCGATCGTCGTCGAAGATCTACATAAGAGTTTCGGTGCGATCGAGGTGCTAAAGGGGATATCCCTGACCGCCAACGAACACGACGTGATCTCGATCTTGGGCAGTAGCGGTTCCGGTAAAAGCACTTTTCTTCGCTGCATCAATCTTCTGGAGATTCCGACTTCCGGACGCGTCTACGTGCACGGCGAACTTATCAAGATGGTCGCCAAGCGGGGTGAGATGCAGCCGGCGGATCAGCCACAGGTGGACCGGATACGCTCTAAGCTGTCGATGGTTTTTCAGCAGTTTAATCTCTGGGCCCATATGACGGTGTTGCAGAATGTAATCGAAGCGCCCATCCATGTACTGAAAGTGCCGAAGCGCGAAGCCATCGAGCGCGCCGAGGCCGTACTGCAACGCGTCGGGCTGCTCGACCATAAAGATTATTACCCCGCGCATTTGTCCGGAGGCCAGCAGCAGCGTGCTGCTATTGCACGAGCCTTGGCAATGGAGCCCGAACTCATGCTGTTTGACGAGCCCACTTCGGCGCTTGATCCCGAACTCGTAAACGAAGTGCTGCGGGTCATCCGCGGCCTCGCCGAAGAGGGTCGCACGATGTTGGTGGTGACCCATGAGATGGGTTTTGCTCGAGAGGTCTCCGATAAGGTGTTGTTTCTGCATCAGGGCCTAGTCGAGGAGCAAGGGCCACCGGACCAGGTGTTTAACAATCCTACTTCGGAGCGGTTCCGGCAGTTTTTGGCGGGCGATTTAAAATGATTCTAACCTGTGGCGGGGCTGCCCTGGCTTGACAGCGACCTCGCGGTAGGCTGGCGGCTACCTGCACGGTATACTGCCGCCCTGCGCGCCGAAGTGGATTGGATCGTGTGTGCCGCACGGATTCGATGTATCGGTAGCATTAAGTTTGTTTAACAAATAACCACGATTTAGGAGGGATTATGAGAAAGTTGGTAACGGCTGTAGTCACCGCAGTGACGGTCGCTTTGGTATCCACATCCGTGATTGCTGGGGAGTGGAAAAAAATCCGTATCGGTGTCGAAGGTGCCTATCCGCCCTTCAGTTCGATAACGGCCGACGGCAAGTTGGTCGGTTTCGATATCGATATTGCGAATGCGTTGTGTGCCGAACTCGGTGCCGAATGCGAATTGGTTCCACAGGACTGGGACGGCATTATTCCGGCGTTGCTGGCCAAGAAGTACGACGCCATCATCGCTTCGATGTCAATTACTGAGGAGCGGAAAAAGAAAGTTGCATTCACAAACAAGTACTACAACACACCGGCTAAATTCGTGCGTCGCAAGGGTTCCGGTATTGAAATCAGCATGGAAGGACTGAAAGGCAAAACGGTGGGCGTGCAACGTGCCACTACTCACGACAACTTTATCACTGGTGAGTTCGGCGAGGCGGTTGATATAAAACGATATGCCACGCAAGACGAAGCGTACCTTGACGCCGTTGCGGGCCGCTTGGATTTGTTGCTGGCGGATTCCGTGGCAATGGACGACGGATTCTTAAAAACCGACCAAGGTAAAGATTTCGAGTTTGTAGGTCCCGGTTACTCCGAGGTCAAATATTTCGGAGAGGGCGCGGGAATCGCCGTTCGTAAAGAGGATCAGGATCTCGTGGATATGTTGAACAAGGCCATCGACGCGATTCGTGCGAACGGCACTTACGAGAAAATCAACAGCAATTATTTCGAGTTCGACGTCTACGGCGGATAGTTTTCCGTTTAGGATAATGCTGCGCATGGACCCGGGTATTATGATCAGATCCGGGTCCATGTGACGGCAACTCTGATCATCGCACCCGACACCTACTAGGCGTTTCTGTCTGAGCTTATGTTAGACCTGCACGGTTACTTCCCGTTTATTCTCAAAGGCATGGGCCTTACGGTTGCCGTGGCACTGTTATCGTTGTTGATTGCGATATTTCTCGGCATGTTGGGTGCGCTCGCGAAGCTTTCGTCCTCGCGCACTGCGAATCTTATTGCGAGCGTCTACACCACACTCATCCGCGGCGTGCCGGATTTGGTGTTGATGACTATCATCTTCTTCGGTGGCCAGATACTCGTAAACAACATTAGCGATTATTTTGGCGGGGGCTATATCGACGTTAGCCCCTTCGTGGCCGGCACGATCACAATCGGTTTTATCTTCGGGGCCTATATGGCGGAAACATTCCGCGGCGGAATTATGGCCGTGTCCCGCGGTGAGATCGAAGCGGGCTATGCATACGGGATGACCGCGAAACAAGTTTTCTTACGTATTACGCTGCCGGCGATGGTCCGTCATGCTTTGCCCGGGTTTGGCAATAACTGGCTCGTATTGGCTAAAGCCACCGCGCTGGTGTCCGTAATTGGTTTGCACGATATGGTGTATAACGCCACCGTCGCAGGCGGCGCCACTCGCGAGCCGTTTACGTTCTTCTTCGTTGTTGCGTTACTGTTTCTAGTCATCACCGGCGTGTCCGATGTGGGTCTGCGCTGGGCCGATCGGCGTTTCAGCGTCGGCGTACGACGCGACTGAGATTCAAAATGGATTTCGATGCGATAATCTCCAATCTGCCGTTATACCTGAAAGGCCTATGGGTAACGCTGCAGCTGGTGATAATGGCATTGGCTGCTGGTTTCGTGTTGGCGGTGCCGGTCGCACTGGCCGCGGCCTCGCGTAATCTGCTAGTTGCGATTATTCCCAAAGCGTTTATTTATTTTTTCCGCGGTACGCCTTTGCTCGTACAAATGTTTATGATTTACCATGGCTTTGCCCAGTTCGACGCGCTTCGCGAGAGTTTTCTATGGCTGGTTTTTCGCGAAGCCTATTGGTGCGCATTGATCGCGTTTTCGTTAAATACGGCGGCCTATACGGCGGAGATTCTGCGCGGTGCAATCGAGCAGACCTCGTTCGGTGAGGTCGAAGCGGCCAAAGCTTGTGGTATGTCGAAACCGACGATTTATCGCCGCATCGTACTGCCGAGCTCGTTTCGCAGGGCGTTACCGGCCTATGGCAACGAGGTGATATTTATGTTGCACGGCAGCGCGCTGGCCGGTGTAATCACGATTGTCGATCTGTTCGGCGCGGCGAAAATTGTCAACTCCCGGCACTTCGTGCCGTTTGAATCGTTCATTACCGCCGGCGTCTTTTACCTGTGCGTGACGTTTTTTCTGGTGTGGTTGTTTAAGCGCCTCGAGCACCACTGGAATGCGTATCTTCGACCCCGTGAGACGATAGCGGTCCCTACAATTGCGGCTACTGCCGCCGATTGACTAGAGCGACGGCGGTGACCGTCAAAGCCATACCCGCGATCGCAATTAACCCCAGCTGTTCGTCGAATAACAAAAAGGCCATGAGTGCGGTCACCGGCGGCACCAGATAGAACCAGCTCGTAACGCGGGTTGCC
>JAOTWM010000701.1 GCA_029862885.1 Gammaproteobacteria bacterium | reverse complement strand
TGGACGCGGCAACACAAAAACCCACCTCGGCGTTCTTAGCGAATCACTAGCATTAGTGTACAGCATGTGCTCGGCATTTGATAAGACATTGGCAAATGGTTGACAAGACATTTACCCCTTTCCATTTTTCCTCTCCACTCGGGAGAGGGGGGGCAAGCGTCGTCGAGTATGTGCGCGACGCTCGTTAAGTCCTGTCTATCAGCAGTTTTTGCCGAAAGCCAGATGAGCGCGCTGAACAATCCGCTTTGTCGAGCATTCGGACAGTGCACGTTACTTATCTGAGCGATTGGACCAAAAGCGCTATCGGTAGAGGCAAATACTGTCCCGGTAAAGCGCTGCCGCTACCGCGTGATGACCGAGCACATGATCCTGCAATACGAACGCCTCCAGATTACCCGCCGGGGAAAAGACTCGTTTTTCGACGATCGTGATCGTACACTACCGCAAGGATAGATTGGGCTCTGACGTCAAAGTTATGATGTTCGATAACATGCCGCGCCAGAGACAGGCGTTTGTCGCGATCCGGGGATATCTCGCTCATTAGGCGCTCTATCGCTAGTTTGAGGGCGGCTGGCTCATCGTATTGCAACACCAGGGTCCCGAATACCTCGTCCAATCCCTCTATCCGGTCGCTCACAATTCTCGCCCCGCAAGCGGCGGCGTCGAACAGGCGATTCGAGATAAAGCCGTGTTGCTGCATGGAATCCCAGTGATCGTTTAGGACGGCGCCGGCCGACACGTAGTACCCTGCCAGTTGTTGATTCGGAATGCGGGTTCCCTTTATATGATTCGGCGGGATTATCCCTTCCCAGCGTCGTCCGAACACTGAAAGCGGAAGACCGGCGCTGAGCGCATCGCGCACAATGCGGTGCAATACCTTGCAGGAGTTACCGACGAACAGGACCTCATGCCTTTCCTGCGGTGGGACATCCGGGTTGAAGATCTCCGGGTCCGTGCACTGAAGGAGGGCGCTCACCGGCGTACTCAGCCTACTCGCGAGCGAACGTGCATGGCGTTTGGACGCGACGAAGACATGGTCATAGCTCTCGTACTCGTCGTCACTTACCTTGTCGGGGTGAGAGATGTTCCACATCACGTTTATCTGATGTACTTGAGGTTCGTACTTCGAAAGCCCACGCAGCACGATCACGATGTCATCGCCTACCGCGTCCGCCCGGTTCCACTGGTCAAGGCAGTCAATGCGTGCGCTGTGACCCAATCGTGCAAGAGATCTCTGGATGCCAACCGCAAAGTGGTAGCCGCCCCATTCGTCAAGAACGGATTGATTCGGCGCCCCTATCTTGATGGCAAATCTCAGCTGATTCTCGCTCAGCCGCAGTAGGTTCTGACGAACGACGTTAGCTCGGTGGCCATACGTGTTGGCATTGGAGACCACGCGTCTGAGCTGCTCCACCAATGTCACTCTGCCGGCCTCGTCCGTCAGGTAGTGTGTCAAAACGGCTGTGAGTTCCTCGGCAGATCTGTAGGTCGGCAGAAGGCCACCGAAGATTTCACCGGCGCCTTCCTCGCCGTTCGTGATAACCAGCGCGCCTGCCGCTAAGGCGTCAAATACCCGACTGTTGACAGAGCCCCACTGCTTCGTCGCAGAGTTTGCGTCGTCGATCACCACGCGTGTGCTTGCGTAGACGTCTTTCATACGCGAGTATGGCAGCCCGCCTCGGGCAAACTTGGCAAAAGTGGGATGGTTTTCCCATCCGTAGCCGAACAGGGCGAACTGGAATGGAATAGTTTCCGGTTTGAGTAGATCCGCAATGTCCCTGGGAGCCCCCCAATAGTTTCCGGTAAAACAATAGTCCGACTTCAGCTCACCTCTAGATACGCCATCGGTAAACGACGCCCGGCTGGTAGCGATCGGCACGACCTCTACTGGCCGCGCGAGGCTCTTTGCCAGGTAGTTCGCGGCCTTCATTGACGATGCCCAGTAACCTTGGTAGTCCTGCGCCCAGGGGCGTTTTGGCCACCGATCAATCCAGTTCCGTGCCCAACCGATCGTAATCAGCCGCGGCGAACGGTTCGTGAGACGACTGAGGTCATAGTCGTCGCGCATTACGATAAGAACATCCAAGCCGTTAACGTCGTACCAGTTCCCGAGCCCTTTCTCCAAAAAGATTGCCTTGCACGGTG
>JAOTWM010000179.1 GCA_029862885.1 Gammaproteobacteria bacterium | reverse complement strand
GGTGGTGCGCAAGCATGTCCTCTATAAAGAAGCAAAAATCAAATAGGGGTGCACCGGCAATTCGCTGAATTTCCAGCCTCCCGCGGTAGCCCTCCGAGAGGGATCCTGCGACGGCCGCATACAATCGACGCGCCTAGATTTAGTTGCTCACTTCGAGCAAGCCGGTAATTTGTGCCGCCGCATCTGTCCATTACGGTCCTACTTTAATATTCCGTTGCTGGCGTTGGCCCGTGATGTTTGTTTTAATCGAACGCGGCCGGCGGCTATTGAGATATATACTTCTGCCCGCCTTTGGTGAAACTCCCAGGCCGGGATGAGCGGACTCCAAGCACGTGCCGAAGTCAATGCCGAGCGATTAGATGGATTCTGGAATCTGAATGAGTATGTATGGATTTGACCAATACGGGCTGCGAACCGACGTTTCGGGGATGCCGCTGGATTGGATCTCCTATCGGGAGGCCGCGCGCTTGTATCACCTCGGCCTGGTTGCGTACTCCTGCGGAGAAGTGATGTATACCGTGCGCGGCGGTGTTAACGCGCGTACCGGTTGCCGAACCACTATCAATGTGCACTCGATCATCGCTACGTACGGCGAAGGTCAGTCGGCGTCGCGCAAGCGCCAGGAGTATGTCCCACCCCTGAGCAATGCGGCGCTGTTCGCGCGCGATGCACGTATATGTATGTACTGCGGCGAGTCTTCCATGGCTAAGATCTTATCGCGGGATCATGTTACCCCACTGAGCATGGGCGGGGCCGACGCGTGGAACAACGTTGTGACCGCTTGCAAGCGCTGTAACAATTTCAAGGCGGGCCGCACCCCTGAGCAAGCGGGGATGATTCTACTGGCGGTGCCATTTACTCCGACTCACGCCGAGTTTGTGTTTCTACGCGGGCGCCGGGTGCTGGCCGATCAGATGGAATTCCTGGTGGCGCATTTTCCCAGAACCAGCCCACTGCACGAGCGCCTACGGGCTAAATACTTCTAGTCCAGATAATTAATTCATGACGAGCTCGGACGTCCCGGGAAATCGGGCATATAGCGGTTAGAGCTGTAGCCGAAAATCCCCGATCGGTTGCATCCTAACCGGGCAAACTTTGCGGAGGCCGGAGCCCGAGGTATTTGCCATAGTCGGTTCAAATCTTGCCGAGAGATTTGATGCATGGCCTGCCGTCATGAAATATTCGGATTCGGCTTGATTTAACCCGGCGCATCAAAATGCGGGCGCCAGTGTGTATCCGCGCAGCCGCTGTGAAAATTCCCGCAGTGCCTCGATTCCGGATTCTTCGG
The DNA here is from genome assembly GCA_029862885.1 of Gammaproteobacteria bacterium. Classification (GTDB taxonomy): domain Bacteria; phylum Pseudomonadota; class Gammaproteobacteria; order Arenicellales; family JAOTWM01; genus JAOTWM01. The sequence continues at coordinate 8,307 of JAOTWM010000179.1, read as the reverse complement.
CTGACCGACACCATTCCTCAAGCGCGTTTAACAGGTGTTCCTGCGAGACCGCTGATCGATTCCAAATATCTTGCAGCCGTTGTTGCATTGCGTATACCGTCGACAGCTTGGGACTGGTGTCCAGCAAATGTCTGAGGCGGGTGCGGCTGATCGCATCGAGTCGAGTCTGCTCGCGGGCCATGAGCGAGCGGGCGTGCCGTACTAACGCCCATCGTTCCTTGTCATTTCTAGGGGTGCGCCGCATTTCCTCGCGGCATACGTCCTTTAAAACTTCACGCACAAAGTTTGCCATCACCTGAAATCGGTTACCCAGCACGGCTTTTACGGTGTCCAGATCGCAATGTTCCTTGTGTGATTGCAAAACGATGACCGGCGCGGTTTTTTTCACTTTCGCAAGCCCGAGTGCACGCATTATGCAGAGGTACATCCAGCCGAGATCCAATTCCCATTTTTTTGTAGAAAATTTGGCGGAACTCGCAAAAGCGTGATGATTGTTGTGTAATTCCTCGCCGCCGATAATCAATCCCCAAGGCACAATGTTGCGGCTCGCATCAGATAATTCGTAGTTGCGGTATCCCCAGAAGTGACCAATGCCGTTGATCACGCCCGCCGCCCAAAACGGAATCCAGACCATTTGTACGAGCCATATCGATAAGCCTGCCACGACACCGAATAGCAGCACGTTTACCAGTAACATGATTATTGGGCCGAGCAGTGAGTACGGAGTGTATACGGCGCGCTCGATCCAGTCGTTCGGTGCGCCATAACCGTACTTTTCCAGCGTCTCCGCACAACGTGATTCTTTATGATATAGCAGCGCGCCGAGCCACAAAACGCGGTGGATGCCATACACTTGCGGGCTGTGGGGGTCGTCGTCCTGTTCCACGTTCGCGTGGTGTTTGCGGTGGACAGCGATCCACTCCTTGGTGTTCATCGCTGTAGATACCCATAGCCACAGTCGGAAAAAATGACTGGCCATCGGGTGCAGGGTAACTGCCAAGTGGGTCTGATGGCGATGCAAATATACAGTGACACTGATGATTGTGACATGCGTAAACGCCAACGCAATCAAAACATATCCCCACCACGGTAAATCAAGAATCGGTTCTGGCATGCTAAATATCTCTCTGTCTTAGGTATCGAAGGTCTGCTTTGGTCGTTATGGAATATCCACTTCCAGTTGCTGTCCACCGTATTCGTGGACACTGTCATGCGCTTCGATGGCGATCCGGCGAATACCGTTACTTATCTCGACGTCCGCAAGGCGACGGGTAAACGGCTGTTCGTTTTCGTGCGGATGCAATAACACGCGTCGGCCCAGCTCATTGCCGTCGAGGTCTAGTATGCGCCAGTGATCAGCATAGTGCGACCAGCCCGTGTCGGCATGGCGTACCGACACGGCAAACGAACATACTCGCCGCACACAATCGACGTCAGCGGCAACGATATCCGCTTCCCCGGCGAACGCTAGCGGTGTTGCCACGCACGCGGCTGTCATCAGGCAACTCAAGACCGACGAATTTCTGGAACCCCTGTCCGAAACGGAAATGTCGGGCCGCCCGTTAACGGAGCGGCCCCGAATTTCGTCACGCGCCGGCAATTTCCCTCGCCGCACCGCTTGATGAAAAAGTCCAGACGCGAACTTTTTCAACATCCCACTAGACTCTCTCCGGCAATAATACGCATCTCACGACTGTGGACAACTGTAGGGGTTCTCGGGGTAGACTCACCGCATTCGATAGGTGATGCGACCCTTGCTGAGGTCGTAGGGCGTTAACTGCACGGTGACACGATCGCCGCGTAAAATTCGAATATAGTGCTTACGCATCTTACCTGAGATATGAGCGGTGACGACGTGTCCGTTGTCTAACTCTACGCGGAACTGGGTATTCGGCAAGGTCTCGAGGACCGTCCCGTCCATTTCAATATGATCTTCTTTTGCCACAAATATATTGATATCGGTATGAGTGAGTTGCGCGCCGTGGCCCCAACCGTCAGCGCGCGCCGTATGATGCCGCAACCGGAGGACCGGGTAAAGGGCGGGGTTCATTGATCTGGCAACGAACTCCAGCGACTGTCCCGAAATCCTTCGATCGGTTTGAATCCAGCCTTATATTGCATTTTCTCGCAGCCATCGATCCAATATCCCAGGTAAACCCAACGCAGTCGCCGGCGTTTGGCATTTTCGATCTGCCATAAAACGCTGAACGAACCCAGACTGCGTTTGGCCAAATCGGGTTCATAGAAGGTATAGATTGCTGATAATCCATCGGCCAGTTGGTCTGTTACAGCGACCGCCGCCAGCTGCGTATGTAAGTACATTTCGTAAAAAACGGTATTCACGCCGGAATTGACCATAAATTCTTTATATTTAACCGGATCGGGGTGATCCATTGTGCTACCGGGGTGACGTTCGGCTTGATAACGGCGGTACAGGTCGAACTGCTGCGGATTGAAGCGTGGGCGCCGGGTCTCAACGCGAAGGTCACGGTTCCCGCGCCAGATACGCCGTTGCGCGCGGTTTGCCACAAAATCGTCTACCGGTACGCGCACCGACACACAAGCCTGACATTCGCTGCAGTGAGGACGGTATACCATGTGCCCGCTGCGCCGGAAACCATGTTGTACCATGGTCTCGTACAGCGACTGACCCACCGTCAGATCGGGATCGAGGAGTAAGGTGCTAGCGGTTTGGTGCGTGAGATACGGGCACGGATGTGGCGCGGATAGGTATAGGCTGGGGGTTGATGTCATCGGTGCTCAACGTGCCACAATGACAGTGTCGTCGAAGCTCCACGGTCCACGGCGATCCGGGTAATCGAGTGCCGCTTCAAGGATCGCAATAAACCGAGCGCGTGGAATTTGTTCCGCGCCTAGGCTGAATATGTGTGGCGACGGGAGTTGGCAGTCGATCATTTCGAAGCCCCACGCCTGAAGCTGATCGGCCAGCCGAATTAGCGCAAGCTTGGATGCACTAGATGCGTAACTAAACATGCTCTCTCCGAAAAACACGCGGCCCAGCGAGACGCCGTACAGACCTCCCACGAGGCGGTCGCCGTCCCAACTTTCCACCGAATGTGCATAACCGAGCGCATGCAGGCGGCAGTAAGCGTTAATCATATCGGATGTTATCCAAGTACCCGCGCTGGGATTTTGTGACCGGGGCGCGGCACAACCTTGGATCACGTCATAGAATCGTTGATCAACGGTGATCCGGAATCGCTGTTGTCGAACCAATTTGCGAGTGCTGCGTGAGACCTTGATGCGGCCCGGCCGGAGGATTGTGCGTGGATCCGGTGACCACCACAGCACGGGTTGACCGGGGTTGTACCAGGGGAAGATACCGCGCCGATAGGCGGTCAGCAGGCGTTCGTTCGCCAAACTGCCCCCAATCGCGAGTAGGCCTTCCGGTGAAGCGTCTTCGACAGGTGGAAAATCGAGTTCGCGGCCGTGTTGTGGGGGTAATTCGAACATCGTCACACTTCTCGGCGATAAGGGGAATGAGCTTGCAGTATCTCGCTATATTGTGCCACACCCACGGTTTCCCGGTGCAGATAATCGGATATCGCCGCGGCAAACTGCGGGTGGCGCAGCCAATGTGCCGAATAGGTGGTGACTGGCATTAAGCCGCGGTTAAGTTTGTGTTCCCCCTGCGCACCGGCTTCGAACCGGGCCAACCCCTGATCGATGCAATACTGTATTGCGCGGTAATAACACGTCTCAAAATGCAGGTCAGCGTACCATTCAGTCGCTCCCCAGTAGCGGCCAAACAATGTCGTAGCACCTCGAAAGTTCAATGCGCCTGCCACATGGCGACCGCCCTTGACGGCCAGGACCAGCACGATGTGGTCCGCCATGGTTTGGCCTACATGCAGAAACCACGAACGTTGTAGATACGGAATAGCACCGTGTTGCTCGATCGTCGATCGATAGAAGCGGTAGAAAATACTCATATGTTCCGGTTCGAGGGTGGCCCCGGAAAATACCTCGAGCTGGATGTCTTGCTCGGTTACACGGCGTCGTTCGCGCCGAATCTTTTTGCGTTTGCCGGCCGACAGCGCACCAAGATAATCGTCAAACTGTCGGTAGCCGCGGTTGTGCCAATGGAACTGGGTTCCGACTCGACGTAAGAAACCGCATTGCAGCAGCCGCTCGGTTTCGGCGGATTCGGTAAATAACCAGTGTAACGAAGACACACCCAGTTCTCGGGCGTGATGCCGTACTGCGTCGATGCAAGTTTGCAGCACCTTCGCGCCTGTGTCCGGGGCGCACAGGATTCGCGGCCCAGTGACCGGCGTGAACGGCACCGCCGCCACGAGTTTTGGATAGTACTCCATCCCTGAGCGTCGATAGGCGTCCGCCCACGCCCAATCAAACACATATTCGCCATAGGAATGCGTTTTCAAATACAGCGGCACAGCACCGATAATGCGGTTCGCGGCATCGGAATCGCGCAACACAATATGTTGCGGTGTCCATCCGGTTTGTGGCTCCACGCACCCTGTACACTCGAGTCCCGCCAAGAATTCGTGGCGCAAGAACGGCGCGTCGCCTGGAACCAGGGCGTTCCACTGTGCCGCGTCGACCTCCGCCAACTTATCGTGTATGAAGATTTGCATATTGCGTAATCAGTCGGTCGTAGCTAAAAGCGTTTAGGTGCTGCCAATCGATCGGCGGGCCGATCCGCACCGGGGCCTGGTAATCGCCATACATTTTACTGCATCCATGCCAAATCGTGCTCCGCAAGCGGTGTCCAACATGCTAGCGGCTCTCTATAATACGTCCGCATCGTCCGCGAATAACCTTATTTAATAGTACTAACAACAATGCCGATCGTGCTTCTAGGGTCGGGGGCTTGGGCGCGTAGCGGATCGGGATCAATGCCATGTCAAATACGGAATCTATTGTGACTGACCGATTCAGAGTTGTTTTGGCGCAGTGTAACTTTATCGTAGGCGATATCGCGGCTAACGCCGAATGTATCGTTAACACGGCGTGGCGCGCCAGAGATGAACTGCGAGGCCGAATCGTTGTGTTCTCGGAACTTTCACTGACCGGATATCCGCCCGAGGATTTACTGCTACGGGCCGATTTCATCGCACGCTCGGCGCAGGCCCTGGAATCGATCGCGCAGCGAATCGACGGCATTGCGGCCGTAATCGGACATCCGCAGCAGCGCGACGGATACCTGTATAATGCTGCGACGGTGATCAACGATCGAATCGTATGCGGCCGGTACTACAAGCAGCATTTACCGAATTACGGCGTGTTCGATGAAAAGCGCTATTTCAAGCCGGGCAGCGAACCGTGTGTGGTGGGCATCGACGGCGTTTCGCTTGGAGTTACGATCTGTGAGGATGTTTGGGACGATGGCCCCTTGGAACAAAGCGTTGCTGCGGGCGCGGAACTAATTTTGAACCTGAATGGCTCGCCGTATCACATCGACAAACCACGCCAGCGAGAGCAGGAGGTCATCGCAGATCGCGCTCGCGCCAATCGGGTTCCGATTGTCTACGTTAACCAAGTCGGCGGCCAGGACGAATTAGTATTCGACGGCGCATCGTTCGTCGCCGAGCAGAGCGGACAGGTAGTGATGCGTTGCCCGGCATTTGTGGAAACGATTGATGCGGTCGACTTTCAGTTTAATGGGGGTTGGCGTCCGGATCGTGGAACCCTTACGCCGCCGCTGTCGCTCGAGGCCGGTGTTTACGGCGCTATCGTTCTGGCGGTCCGAGATTACGTCAATAAGAATGGATTTGCCGGTGTCGTGTTGGGATTGTCCGGCGGAATCGACTCGGCGCTGACATTAGCGATCGCAGTGGATGCGATTGGTGCCCAACGGGTTGAAGTTGCCATCATGCCGTCGCGATTTACGCGCGAAATCAGTATTACCGATGCGCGCCAACAAGCAGAGTCGCTCGGTGTTGGCTATGAAATCATCTCCATCGAACCGTTGTTCGATGCATTTTTGACGCAGCTCGCACCGGCGCTGTCCGGCTACGAGGCCGACACTACCGAGGAAAACATCCAGGCCAGGTGCCGAGGCGTTTTGCTTATGGCCATCTCTAACAAGAAACGCAAGATGGTGCTCACAACGGGCAATAAGAGCGAAATGGCAGTGGGCTATGCCACATTGTACGGCGACATGGCGGGGGGATTTGCTGCGATCAAGGATGTCCCAAAAACGCTTGTGTATCGGTTGGCACATTATCGCAATAGCCTCGGTGCGGTTATCCCCGAGCGCGTAATCGAGCGCGCTCCGTCCGCCGAATTAGCCGCGGATCAGCGCGACGCAGATAGCTTACCCGGATACGATGTACTGGATCCGATTCTGCAAGCCTATATCGAAGACGATTTGGCGCCGGTGGAAATCGTTGAACGCGGATTCGATGCGCAAACGGTGGCGCGTGTTGTCGCGCTGGTGGATCGCAACGAATATAAGCGCCGTCAGGCTGCGCCCGGAGTGCGAATTACGCCGCGGGCGTTCGGTCGGGACCGCCGATATCCCATCACGTCCGGGTTCAGGCCTTGAGGCTGCTCGAAGTTACGTGCCGCGATGGTGCCGTGGCTCGTCACGGGTATTAGTACTCTATAATGCCGAAATTGGGTGAGCTCCCTTCGGGCGAGCCGATACGCGGCCATCCACGTTGGTGCGCTCCCTCGAATTAGCCACGGTTAATCCCGCGCTCGCACACCTAGCGGCTTCTCGGTTCGCTATATCCGTCAATATCGCCTTGCTAGAGTACTAGCTCGGAAACTGTGAAAAGTAGCGACTTGACGGGTAGTTGAGACGTAGCACGCGGAGTGTGTCTTGAACCAACACCGACATTTCCATTTCGCGGTATGCCATCGCCATTAAACCCAGCGCATCTTCGACGGATGGAGTGTCTTGATAATTTTCGATGACGTATTTTGCTCGATTAACCACGGCGACGTAGGCGCCGCGCCGTAAATAGTAACGGGCGACACCGATGTCATGTTTAGCAAGCGTATTCAGTAGATACGCCATGCGTAGCTTAGCGTCGTCGGCATACCGGCTTTCGGGGAACCGCGTGACCAATTCGCGGAAAGCGTTAAACGCATCGCGCGCCGATTGTGGATCGCGATCACTTAGGTCGTTGCTACCGGAGAGCCGATCGATGAATCCTCGATTCTCCTCGATCGAACTTACGAGCCCCTTTAGATAGTACGCATAATCAACGTTGGGATGGGTCGGGTGGATTCGAATAAAGCGGTCCGCCGCGGCCAGCGCGAGTTCAGATTCGCCGTTTTTGTGATGCGCGAACGCGACTTCGAGCTGTGCTTGTTCGGCGTGGTGTCCGTAGGGGAAGCGCGACTCTAATTTTTGATACAGTGTGATAGCGTCTTGGTAGCGCTCGGCGGCCAATGCTTGCTTGGCTTGCCCATAGAGTTCCTGCGCCGACGCGTCGTCGACATCACCACCGCGAGGGCCGCTTGCGCAACTGACCGATAGGGCGCCAAGCAGCGCGACGATCGCGATGCGTTTAACCAATCGTGGATAAAGACTAGCTTCCGTAAACTTGCCGTGGACTTGTAAAGTATTGATCGGACGCTTTCGTAATCGTGGGATATGCATCGAATCACCAGAATCTAGAGGACACTATCGCGCCAGGATAACGCGATCCGGTTCGGTAGTGAAGCGTTAACATCAGGTTGAGTGCGCGCTAACGGGTCTGCCAACCATGTGCTAGGGTATCAAAATGAACACTACCGACCGACTGGAAGCTCTAATCCCCGAAGAATTGTCCGGAATGCGTGTCGACAAGGCGTTGGCAGCGCTGTTTCCGGATTATTCGCGGACCGTGATCCAAGGCTGGTTGCGACTTGGTGTCGTACAACTCGGTGGCCGTTGCCCGGCGCAACGCGAGCAGGTTTCACCGGGCGTGCCCGTTGCGATCGACGTACCACCGGTTCGTAGTTCGGACTGGCAGCCGCAAGCGATACCGTTGGACGTGAAATTTGAGGATGAATACCTGCGAGTGATAAATAAACCTTCCGGCTTGGTCGTGCATCCGGGTGCCGGTAATCCTGATGGCACATTACTAAACGCGTTGCTGCATCGTGAGCCGGCGTTAATGGAACTCCCGCGCGCTGGGATCGTCCATCGCCTCGATAAGGACACTTCGGGGCTCATGGTGGTAGCGCGGACGGAGGCGGTACGACAACGGTTGATTCGTGAGCTTCAGGTACGCCGTGTGGCCCGGGTATATCTTGCGGTAGTGTACGGTGTCATGGTGTCGGGCGGCCGTATAGAAGCGCCGGTCGGCCGCGACCCCCGTGATCGTG
>JAOTWM010000178.1 GCA_029862885.1 Gammaproteobacteria bacterium | reverse complement strand
CGGCGAAGAAATGGTCCATGCCGATCCGAAATTGGAACGGTGCGTTGAACCGTTTTATGATCGAGTTCCCGGATCGTATGCCGGAAACTCTATAACCGGGCACTTACACAGAATTACTTACAGGGTCTAAGTCGCTGAAGTATATGGAAACGACTGTGTCAAATTTGGGCGCTTGTTAACAACTGGCGACTGAAATGTGCTCAATCGTAAAGAGCGGCATTCATCGGTAACTAACTCGACCACTGGCGCAATGCCCAGTGGCGTGAAGCGTGATTAAGCACGCTATTTTCTTTCCAATATTTAAACGCCAAACTAACGAAAACAACAGGTTAAAGCAGCAAAACTCGCTAGAGTATTGGAAAGCGATAGGGAATTATCTCTATATGACTCAATGACTTACCCAACGTAGAGCACGTGACTGAAATCCCCGTGTCGGCAGTTCGATTCTGTCCCTGGCCACCATTTCGAAATCAAATACGTTCAACAATCTCCCTCGAGTGTTGTTCTGCCACCACTCCGGTAAGTCCTAAGAAGTGCAAACTTGGTGCTTCTGCAGATAAACTGCCGTATTTTCTTTGAGAACGAAAACAAACGGGTTGGTACACTTCGCAGTCCTGTCTTGAACTATCTCTGGAACCCAACTGTTTATGTTTAACAAAAAGAATAACACCGTGCGGGCGATAAGTGTTTTGCTTTCGGCCATTGTTGGTTCGAACCTGGCCGTGGCGGATGGAACACACACGCCCATCGGTGAAGCTGTGAACGACCTCCCCATCTTCGATGCCCATGTTCACTACAAAGAACCCGCTTGGAAACCTTATTCAGTCAAAAACGTTATCGAGCTGATGGATCAAAACAATGTGGCAATGGGGCTGGTTTCTTCGACGCCCGATGAGGGCACCATGATGCTGTGGGAATTTGCGCCGAACCGCATTGTGCCCGAGTTACGGCCCTATCATGGCAATGTCGGTTCCTCGAACTGGACCAAGGTACCGGGCATTGAAAATTATTTACGCGAACGCTTCGAGCAATATCCCCACGAAGGCATCGGCGAATTTCATATCCATAGTCTGGATACGACCGACGAGTCCCTGTTCCGCAGGATCATCGAAATGGCGAAAATGCGGGACGTTTATCTGCATGTGCATTCAGGGCCTGAGCCCATCCGATGGCTATATGGACTTGATCCGGAAGTAAAAATCATCTGGGCGCATGCAGGTCTTGGCGAGTCGGCGGGCGCGGTGCACGCGCTAATGAGTGAATTTCCTGCGCTTTATGCAGACACTTCACTGCGCGAATACGATATCCTCGGTTCGAACCGAGATATCGACTCAGAATGGAAAAAAATCATCATCGAGTATCAGGACCGGCTCATGGTCGGCAGTGATACATGGACGAATAGCCAGTGGGATAACTATTCCGAAATAATCGAATCAAATCGATTGTGGTTGTCGAAACTTCCCCGAAGCGTTGCCGAGAAAATTGCCTTCAAAAACGCTCAAAAACTGTTTGGCCGTATGATTTCACTGAATCTGATCGGTACGCGATGAGCCCACTAAGTTCACGCTTCGTATCACATCACCACCTTTGAAGGTGTATTTAGATCGGTAAGCAGCAGATATGGTCCTTTTCGAACGCACGGTACATTTGGGTTGCCGCGTTCTCTACCCCGCCCGTTTCGTTTTCCGGCACTTACGACGGGAGGAGACTTCTCGGTTCGGCGCCGCGATCTGTGTAGTCGGTATCGTGCTCCTCTGGCCGCCACCGGGGGTCGCAGACCAGCCGGCTCCGGTAGCGGACGTTCATCTGCACTACAATTGGGACCAGGCCGAGATTCTGGATCCGCCCGAGGCAATTAGACGCCTCAAGGACAACGGCGTGGTCCTCGCCGTGGTGTCGAGTAAACCGCCAGCACTCGCTTTGGAACTCGCGGACGCGGCCGACGGCTGGATTTTCCCCTTCTTCATGCCGTATCTGGAGCCCGAAAGAAAGGGAGACTGGTTCTACGACTCCCGCGTGCTGCCGGCGGCACGCGACGCGTTAGCCTCGGGACGCTACCAGGGGCTTGGGGAGATGCATCTGATTGTCGGCTTCGCGCCATCGCTCCAAAACCGCCAGCCGATCATCGACGAACTTGTGGAACTGGCTGTGGAGTACGACGTCCCCCTGTCGATGCACGTCGAGGCCGGAAACCACCGATATTTCCTGCCGCTGTGCAAACGCCATCCGAAAGCGCGAATATTCTGGGCGCACGCCGGTGGTGTGCTCAAGGCCAGGGAGGTGTCGGCGCTTCTCGACGCTTGCCCAAACGTGTGGGTTGACATGTCGGCGCGAGACCTGATGCGCTACGGGGGCAGCCACGCGATCGTTGACGACGAGGGACGGCTCAAACCCGAATGGGAGCGGATCGCCCTCGATTACCACGAGCGGATCATGATTGGGTCGGATCCCTTTTTCGTCGAAGAGCAGCTTTACTGGGATGAGCCGAACACCGGCTGGGACCACCTGGACACGCTCTTCGCGTTCCATCGTCGGTGGCTGTCTTATCTCCCCGAAGAGATCGCCCGCAAGATCCGCGTCGACAATGCCACTAGGTTCTTCAAGGCTCAATTCTTGAATTGACGCATGGTGGCAGGCGCTCGCTCGCCAGCGGGCGTATGCAATCGATATGACGGCATTGCTACAAACGCGTCCCCGGACAACCATGACCAAATCGTGACTGCAACCCGTCGTTTCGTGACCACAGGAGTCCCTTTCGGTCACGGTCGCGGGGGGCTGGCGCGCGTAACTTTTTGTGTACATTAAGGCCAGGAATTGAATCAACGCCTGAAAATCCCCGTGTCGGCAGCTCGATTCGGTCCTTGGCCACCATTAAGTCACAATAATTCAAATATTTATGAAGGGCCCACTAAGTCATATTGGCGTTTAGGGTTGCCTGGGTAACAAGCAGGTCAACGGGATGTGAAAATGACCGCCCACAGGAACCAATGAATGCCCCGCGGTTTCGTCTATGGGATGGATCATATTGCACTCGTGGGATATCCTCGCGACACCATGCAACCTGACTCATGCGTCGTTCTCAGCAGTCAAGGGATTTCCAATTCCAAGTGCGTCGCATTACCCGTTGTGACACCCAGACGAGACGGCTCCAACGAGCCCCTCATGAACCATTGGCCTTCACACCACTTTGACATTATTTTGAATACAATGTCGTCAACATTATGGTAACCCTTGACCGAAGCGTCTGCGTGATACAGCCAAATCAAACGACCATTTTTTACGATGGCGGGTGTCCCTTGTGCCGGCGAGAGATCGACCACTATCGACGCATCGATCAGTTGGGGCGTATGCGTTGGTTGGACATCACTCATGAACGTGAGGCTCTCGCCACATACGGTCTATCCGTGCACGCTTCGATGGCACGCCTGCATGTGTTCGACCGAGATGGATTCTGGCACACCGGAGCATACGGCTTTGCGTCGATGTGGGCTGAACTGCCGCGCTATCGCTGGCTTGCTTGGGCGTTGCGGCGCGCCCGGCTCCTCCCTGCGCTCGAAATTGTATATATACCTTTCGCACGCTGGCGCTTGAAGCGGCGTTGTACTGTGTCTCCGTGTCCATCGTCATTATAAACATTCGTATACCGCGGTTGTCATGCGCATTTACACTCTGAAACGCGAGCAAGTCGTTCCCAAGCCCCTGGAGACCATCTTTCCTTTCTTCACCAAGGCGGAGAATCTCGCACTCATCACCCCACCATCCTTGGCATTCCACGTGCTGACGCCGAGCCCAGCGATCATGGAGCAGGGACGGATCATTGACTACACGGTCAAGTTGTCGGGTGTGGAGGTGCGCTGGCGCAGTATGATTACCAAGTACGAGCCACCGTTTTGCTTCGTGGACGAACAGATCATTGGGCCGTATTCATTCTGGCATCATACGCATACGTTTGAGCGCCGCCATACCTCCACGGTCATCCACGATCTTGTACGTTACGCTTTACCGCTGCTCCTGCCGAAGGCTCCTGGGGAACTGCTGTACCGCATGTATGTGCAACCGAATCTCGAACACATTTTCGACTATCGCCGCGATGTCATTGCAAGCATGTTCGGTGCCGGTAACGGGCAAGCATCAACCGATGCGCCTGACCCGAAGATGCAAACGAGCGGAGTCTTAGTATGAGGGTCACAATTCTTGGTGGCACTGGTTTTGTTGGCAGCTATATCGTCGAGCAATTGCTGGAGCACGGACACGAACCCGTATGTCTGGTGCGGCGGGGCAGCGAGAACAAGGTAGAACAGCCCGAACGCTGTTGGTTGGTGCCTGGGGATATCGACGATGCTGACGCGGTGCGCGAGGCTGTGAAGGACAGCGAGGCGGTGATCTACAACATCGGCATCATTCGCGAATTTCCTCAGGACGGAATCACGTTTCACTCGCTACATTTCGACAGCGCCAAGCGCGCCATGAACATCGCCGAAGCGGATGGGGTCAAGCGTTTCCTGCTGATGAGCGCGAACGGTGTGAAGGCAGACGGGACCGGTTATCAACGCACCAAATACATGGCGGAGGAGGTGCTGCGCAGCACCAGCTTCGATTGGACTGTGTTTCGCCCGTCATTGATCTTCGGCGACCCTCGCGGAAAGGCCGAGTTTGCGAAACAGCTCTACCAGGATGTGATTCGCTCGCCGCTACCGGCGCCGCTGTTTTATGAAGGGTTGTTGCCACTGGATGCGGGCAGTTTTCAGATGTCGCCGATTCATGTTCGCGACCTGGCTACCGCCGTGGTCAAGGCGTTGACCATGCCTGAGACAAGCGGCAAGATTTATCCACTTTGTGGCCCGCGGACCGTGGACTGGCGGGAAGTCATCCGCATCGTCGCAGGCGCGGCGGGCGTCAGCAAATCAGTGGTGCCGGTGCCAGTGTGGGCCGTGAACACAGTGGCAACGTTCTTCGACCGGTTCGCGTTCTTTCCCATCACGCGCGACCAACTCAGCATGCTCACCCAGGGCAACACCTGCGATTCCACGGCAGTCTTCGAGGCCCTCGGTATCAAGGCACCCATTGCCTTCGACGAGGAATCGCTCCAGTACGTAACCCATTGAACCCACCGACCCGGTCCCCTTGGGGCTAAAACTTGCTTTAGGATTTTGAATATGAATGGTAAATTGATTGCATCGATTATATTTTCTACGGTTCTGTCTCCCGCACTGGCAGTGCCGGTAGCCTGGGCTGCGGAGCAAGCCGAACTCACTCAGCCGGCGCAGCATCCGACTGCCGAACTGAGCAGTGCGCCATCGTCTGCCAAAGCCAGCGAGTGTCCGGGATACTTGGACCACGAGTTTCGAAAACTGCATTCATCAAAAACGGTTAACCTATGCACTGAATATGCCGGCAAGCCTCTGCTAATCATTAATACGGCTAGCTTCTGTGGGTTCACACCGCAGTTTAAGGGTCTCGAGGCACTGCACAAGAAATACGACGACAAGGGCCTTGCGGTGGTTGGATTTCCTTCGGCTGATTTTCGCCAGGAGGCCGACGATGAAGCCAAAACTGCCGAGGTTTGTTACCTCAATTACGGCGTTACGTTCACGATGCTGGCACCAATTTCTGTAAAAGGACCAAACGCTCACCCGTTGTTCAAAGAGCTTGCCCGCCAATCGTCAGCGCCCCGCTGGAATTTCAACAAGTATCTGGTAGGCCCCTCTGGGGCGGTTGTTAAGCACTTCGGGAGCAGTACCACTCCGGAGTCCCCTATCCTGATAGACAGTATTGAAAAGGTGCTCTAGCCACGTTCGGCAGAAGGCGCGCCTTGCAAGCTTCGGCGCATTCGTTTTTTGCAGCAACCGATCAAAAATGGCTGATCCTGTGGTGATCCAAGGATTCTTTTGTCGCGAAAGTCGAGTCCAGATTGTTTGATTTCTGTGAACACATTTTTTTCCTTGGTAAATATTTTGAAAGAAATAGAAAGCTACCATGGTGTAGTGGTCCGCCGATCCTATTTTATATTTTTGTAAGGAAGCACAACCTTAATATTAGTGGAAGTGGATTGAGACTTAGACCAATGTAATATGGATATCCAAGAGGTCGGTTTTCCTAATATTCCTCTGCGGGACTTTTGCGGGAGTGAGTCCTGCATCGTTATGCATTCTTGTGCAATGAAAGGCAACGGGCATCTCGGTAAGTACTTGATAAATACGGAAATGAAATTGGCTTTTGTGTACTGCAAATCCCCGTGTCGGCAGTTCGATTCTGTCCCTGGCCACCATTAAAGCGACCTCATGATCAAACAGCTCCGGCATTCGTTGCTGATGTAGCGTTTCTCCCCAAATCGACAACGTGACCAAATCGTGTCACGTTGTCCAGACGGGCCACGGCTTTTCGCAGACTCTCCGGCGCAAGATGTGCGTATCGCTCCGTTACCTTAACGGTGCTGTGGCCTAACAGATCGCGTGCCGCCCATAACGGCACACCGTCAGAAACCAACCATGCTGCAACGTGACTCGCATATCATGAAGACGGAAATCTTTGATCCCCGCCTTCCGGCACGCTCTGAGAAAACTGCGCTGCACCGAAACAATCTGTGCTCCATCTTCTCTGCAAAATACCCAAAGGCTTGCGGGACAGTGCCGGGCTCTGAATTGCGCTGACCCATCAGCCTAATTTCGTGCCTGGTCGGGTGCATCGTTGGGTTACCTAGACCAAGTGTTCGGCGTTTAAGAATTTAGATTTTCTTTCAAAAATCGATCTACATCGCCAATTGATTCGGCTCGAATAACCGTAGAGTCCAAGTTTGGGATGACGCCGCGCGCACCGAGGTATGCAATGATAGGTCGTTTGTATTGTACAGCCAGTGCTGCCTCGCAGGACGTCCCGCTTCCCCCCGGTAGCGCAACGATTGACTGTGACGCCAACACATTAATGTGGTTGCGGGACATGGGTTCGATTCCCTGCGCGCCGCTAAGTGGTAGATGCGTTGGTATGGCAACTTCGATCCATCGATTTGGGTATCCCGGTTTTGGTCGTGCTGGATCAATTTTACGACACGGAAGCACACCGATGACCAAGCCTTTTCGATTTTCGACGTTTGCGAATGCTTCGCTCACGGCACTCATGACCCCTTGGCCTCCTCCGGTCAGCAAGTGCGCACCCAGGCTCGCTATCAATCGCCCAACTTCTTCCGCTAATTGCTGATTAGATTTTCGTCCCGAACCAATTACGCCCACTATTGGTAAGCGATTGCCATGTTGCATTGCTGTCTCCTCTTTTCATTGATGAGTCATCCCAATCATTAGAAGTTGTGGCCTCGATTTGTTCATTATTTTCAATGGAGCGACGAAGTGTCGCACACATTTCTGCGTACAATATCTGTTGGACTTGTACGGATACCCGCCTTGGTTGTGAACCTTGAATCGCGACAATCGCTCGATGGGAGTACACCTATACGATTTGGACGACGAATACATAGGCTATTCAGATATAGAAGATCCGCCACCCGATTTCCTGGAGTGGAACAACAGAACCTTTGGTAAGAGCATGGAACGTAATAACGAATATATTCAGGTTTCAAGTAATTCGATGACCGAGCAGTAGAAATGATGATTGGAGTAGAAGCGAGGTCCTTATATGCATATTCTCAGTGTTCGTTGCAACTCACGGCCCGTCCAGAACCAGCTAATCGGCCTCAAAGCGTTGCTGCGTAGGGTTTCAGGCGATTCTTCGCTGTTTAACTGACCGCACCTACCTCCTCTAAAATCCTCATAGAATAAGGCTTGCCGGGAGGTCGCCTTTTGGCTGATGCGTAGGACAAAGCCAGCTCTAGGTGTGAGGCTATGCTCAGGATGATCGAACTCACGATTCTATTGCGGGGGACCATTTCCCCGGTCCTCTAGCCATAAACCGAATACACGGGGTTGCACCCGTTGCTGGGCTAACCAGCGAAGATTAGCTCCACGCCCCGAGAGGAGCGGAGCCACAGCTAGAGCTCGGACTGCGGAATCGACGATGCGTGTGCATCGATTCATTAACCCCTCCTTTCACACCGATCACACTTATCACACCTGTCGGTATCGAATAGCCCCACACGTTGGCGACCAAGTGGTCATGAATCGACGTGAAATCGCCCTTCTTCCACCCGCAACGAAGTTGGCACGGCCCTTGCAAGTTACAGAGATAAGGCAGAAGCATGCCATCGACACGATTCAGGTCAATCGACGCAACAGGAGGGTAAGACAATGAAAGATCTAAACAGACACGATCGCTTATTCAAGCGTCTCACATTCCTAATGGCCACTGCCTTTGTGGTTGCAGTCACAGGCTGCGGTGGAGGGGGTAGTTCCAGTGGTGGCGGTGGTGGCGGCCAATTCGCTGGTAGGTATGCCGGCAGCGAAACCCTCGAGCTCGTGACGCAAGGACAAGTCACGCCCATGGGAACATTCCCATTGTTGTTAGTCATCGATGGCAATGGCAGCGTGACCGTGACAGATGTTGACGCGATTAATTACAGAGGACAATTAAGCGGCAATAAGTTTTCGGCAACAGGGGTTTACCCCGCTATCCCGCCTTGTTCCGCAGCAAACATTACGTATCAGGGGACGATCGTAGGTGATGATATTACTGGGTCATCGAACGGCGCCTCTACGTGCCCCGGGCCGGGCGGCACCCTCACCGTTGTCATGCGTGGCCCGTTTAAAGTGACGCGAAACGCGCACGGCAGAGAAATCTTGGGTGGAGACGATAAAGGTCAGGCAATCAGCAACACCCTTGAATCACTCTTCTGAGGCACTACGGCCGGGTGTGGTTGGCACTCACAGCCACACTCCGGCCGCCTAGCAGACCCGAGTCGATACTGCATATAACAAGAAAATAGACGAATGAGTCCAATTCGAGACGGAGGAAACAGCATGAAAACTTCACCTGGAAACAGCACTGCTCAAAATCGAGATATGGCGAACCGAACAAGTGAGCCACCGGATGACCGCAGTGTGATGAGCGGACATTGGTCCATTAACAGTACACGCGGTGGGATCGTCTACATCACTGATGCTAATCACTGCGGCTATCCATTGATCGCAGACGACAGTACTGACCTGGAGCGCCTCAGGGCTACTATCGAGACGTTTTTGAGAGACATCAATATTCGGGAGGTGGGGCATGGCAGCTAGCGTGTTTCGTCATTTCATCGTGTATTTTTGTCTCATGCTGACAGCGTGTGGCGGGGGACCAAGTAGCAGTGGTGGAGGTGGAGCCGTTAGTGATGAATCGCAAAACGTCTCCGCATGCATCAGTCGGACAAATGATGTCAGGGTAGAACCATAGGAAGTATACGGACCGGGAGTGACCTGGTACGACACAACGTTCACGAACAATTGCGATTTCGCGGTAAATGTCGGTATTGGAGTATTGCTTAGTCTGGACCGCTCGTTTCCCCTAGGATCCGGGATGTCCGTCAATCATTCCACTACCTTGTATGTTCAGTGGTGTCCGAAATCGTCAAGATTGAGGGCGCCGGGGTGGGAGGGACTTGAACTTCCTTCGGGCCTAACTGAGCACCGACCAGTATAGATATCGTCCCCACCGCTGGCCGCTGAGCGCCGATGAAGAATCTAGC
>JAOTWM010000177.1 GCA_029862885.1 Gammaproteobacteria bacterium | reverse complement strand
ATTGTGACTGAACGACATACTGGTCGTGAGTTTGGTGTTGTTGGATGCGGAGGGCTTCGCGTCCTCGAACGCTAGCGCGACTTCCCGCAGCGAAAGCTTCCCAGTGTTGCCCCAGGATGCCATGCAAATTGACCAGCACATTGTGTGCCTCTATGTCATCGGCATCCAGCTTGAACACAGCTTCCGCGTATTCTGGCGCACCCGCGCGACCGCCTATGTTCTTTCGCACCACGGCAAGGTTCACGATGATGCCGACGTTATAGAAAGTAGTACTGTGGTTGTGCTCCAATGACTCCGGCAACGCTCTCTGCGGGGGCGCGGTGGTGACTCACTCCAGCGTGTGATCGGTGTCCGGATCGGTTTGATCAGCGGTCACCCGATCATGATTAGTATTGGGAATCACCGCAACCCTCGATATGATAGGCGAGATATAGCTGGCTACGACCGAGCCGGAGGAAAATATGGGAAGCGACATCAAGCTCAGCGCCGCGGACGGACACACGCTCGGCGCATACCGGGCGAATCCTACGGGGATGCCAATCGGTGGCATCGTGGTGTGCCAGGAAATCTTCGGGGTAAACGCGCACATTCGTGAAGTCTGCGATGGGTTCGCGCTCGACGGCTACGCGGCCATCGCCCCTGCGCTGTACGACCGATCATCAAGAAAAGCCTGTCAGCTCGGCTACACAAAAGCCGACATCGAGCTTGGACGTAAACTCCGTGAGGAATTCTCCTGGGATGACACGGTGCAGGACGTAAAGACGGCGGTGGACGCACTTAAGATCGACGGCCTGAACGTCGGTGCCATCGGCTACTGCTGGGGCGGAACGATCTCCTATCTTGCGGCGACCCGGCTCCCCATCGAAGCGGCGGTCGTCTACTACGGCGGACAGATTATCCCCTATGTTGAGGAACGGGAGAACTGCCCGTTGCTGATGCACTTCGGTCGACGCGATCAGGGTATACCCCTTGCGGACGTCCACCGAATAACGACCTCACACGCGGACGCCGTCGTGCATCTCTACGACGCGGATCATGGCTTCAACTGCAATTATCGGTCGAGCTATGACAAACCGTCCGCGACGCTTGCTTACGAGCGTACACTCGCCTTCTTCGCCGATTATCTCGGCACGCCCTAAACTAAGATTGGCCGCCGATCGGTAGGTGAGGTTACCGACCCCACGGACCCGCTATCACCTCGCCGCGAATTGAGCGATGCCAAAACAGTACATCTTGGCGCGGCAAGAAGCTGGCCCAAGATCAACCGATTAAAGGTTATTCCTAAGGTCAACTCTTCGGGGCCACTTGCTGGCGATCTGACTGCTAGCTGCTATATTAAAAGTTGATAGCCACGAACGCAGTCTTGCGTCCCGGCCAGGGGACGCAATAAATAAGCTATCGACTGGGGGTAATAACGATGCTTGACGTTACACACGGGCACTGTGCCAGCGTGTGCTATCGGTGCAGCCACCGGACACATGGCCGGGGCCCGCGGCATCAGTCAATTGACCGTTCACAGAAACGCTCGCGTTTCTACCTTGTCGCCAGGGCCCTCCGAAACCTCAGCCTGCTCGCCCTTCCTCTGATCTTAATGGTTGTCCTCACGCCACTAGCGTACGGGGCAGCCGACAAGAAGCGAATATTTATCGTCAGCAGTTACGACAAATCCTACCTGTGGTCGCAGTCAACGCACCGGGGCGTGACCGAAGCCATGTTGAAGTATGGCTACCTGGACAACGAAGCTCAGATTTTGGAATTCACACAGAACGACCGTATCGAAAGCTCACACAGCGTCATCGAGAAGGCCTGGATGGATACCAAACGAAAAGACAGTTTAAAGGAAATCGCTGCCGCTACTCGTAAAATTATGGCTGCTATCAAGGCATTTAAACCCGATTTGGTGATGCTGGGAGACGACAATGCTGCCAATTACATTGGCAATCAACTGTTAGATCGGGATGTCCCCGTCGTATTTTGGGGAATCAACGGTCTGCCACTCAAATATGGTCTCGTCGATAGCATGGACAGACCCGGCCACAACGTAACGGGGGTTTGGCAAGCCGGCTACCACAAGGAAAGCCTGGAACTGCTGAACAAACTGGTTCCGGAAGCGCAAACATTTGCAATCTTGTCCTGTGATTCAGTCTCGGCCCGACCCAAGATAAAACAAATACAAATGCTCGCCAAAAATGGAAAACTGCCTTTAGAGCTGACGAGCATCGTAGTCACCAATTCCTTCTCGGAATTCAAAGAGGCCGCACTGAGGCTGGTCGATCAGGTCGACGCTTTCTTTATTCTCAACCATGACACTTTGCGAGACGACGAGGATAATCATGTCGACATGCTGTCTGTGGGTAAGTGGTATCTCGAAAATATAAAGAAACCGGAGGCATCCCACGAAGATCAGTTTGTGCACGAAGGAATGCTGCTTACGGCGAATGACTCGGGCTATAACCAAGGCTTAATGGCATTCGAAATGGCATTCGATATTTTGGAACAAGGGCTAAATCCCGGCCATATGCGAACGAAGACCCCGCCCCGGGGTCCGTTTATGGTGAACCGGGTACGTGCCGAGATGCTGGGAATTTCACTGAATGACAAGATGGACTATATCGATGAGATCATTGAAGAGGCCATTGCGTTGAGGAAATGAATTGACGAAGTGGCCGACTCAACGAACCAGCACATCGAGATTTTTCGTAAGAGTCTTTGTGGTTCTGCTCACCCTTAACATTGGGGCCAGCAGTATATTGATGTTCGTCGGTTATTCTTTCAGTCGCAGCGCCATCGCTAAACGGACCAAAGAAAATGTCTCACAACAACTCGAGACCATACGCGATAAATTCGACGCGGAGCACCGAGTCAATTTAGGCCGATCGCTCGGCGCGCTCGCCAATGCTGCAATTCTCAATGACTATCTAGGCGCCTCGGAAGACGAAAAATTTATTCTTCGCAAAAAAATCGAAGCACGGTTCCGATTGTTGCTGGACGACTTCAGCTCGTATCACCATATCAGCTTCATCGACGCGGATGGAAATGTCGCGATTGAAGCAATGCGGCAGAGGAAATCCCATATTACCTACAATGTTCAAGATCTCAATGTCCAAGAACCTAATGACCCAGTGTGGTTCGAACCTTCTTTGAAGTTATTTGAGAAACTCAAGGCGACGCCGCTACTGCTTTTCTCTGGAGGCATGGAATGGTTCATGCCCCGTAGGCAGATTCAGGTGCAGGGGCCTATTGTGTCGAAAGACGGATCGGTATCCGCGGTTGCCGGGATTGCCAAACTTGACCTCGATACTGGCGGCTTTGGCGGCATAGTTACTATTCACGCGCAGTTCGACAGGTTCCTTGCGGACCTGCGGGACGTAAGGTTTTTCGATGAAAATCTGATATGGGTGGTCGATGCTGCCGGCAATGTGCTACAGCGCCCCGACAACAGCGGAGGCAAGTTCAATTTCGGTGAAAGGCTTCCCAACGAGCTGCAGCCGAACGCGCTATTACTTGAACTAGATACCGGTCTACTCGGGATCAGGGACTTTTCGATTGTCCCCGGTAAGCCTTTCTTTCGTCTAGCCATTGATATTCCGAATCGGTTGTTGGTCAAGGATTTGCGGCCAACTATTCGATTCTTTCGCGCCGTATTATTGATCTCTGTTGCCGTGCTACTTTTTCTTTCCCTATACTTCTCGCGTTTCTTATCGCGACCATTCGTTAAGCTTCAGCAGGCCGAAGGGAAATTAGCGAACGCACAACGCATTGCTAAGCTCGGGCACTGGGAATTCGCGCCGAGAACAGGGAAATTTACGGCATCGGATGAGGCCAAGAATATCTTTGGAATCGCCTCATCGGGGAAAATAATTACTTTCAAGAACTGCATTGATCGGATGCATCCGAAAGATCGTGACACCTTCCAGGAGAAATTAAATGAAACGGTCAAAAATCAAACAAGTTTTCGTTTGGAAACTACGATAACGCGCTTCGACGGTTCCGAGTCCATTGTTCACAATGAGGTCGTTGTTGATCGGGCGTCGACGGAACGGGATAGACGCATAATTGGCACGATACAGGATATTTCCGAGATAAAAGCAACCGAAGACCGGATACGTCATCTCGCCTACTACGACGAGGTAACCGGCCTTGCTAACCGGACTCTGCTCAATGCCAATGGAAAATATGCGTTGGCATCAGCTTCTCAACACGAGCGAATCGCGGCAGTTCTATTCTTGGACCTGGACCACTTCAAAAACGTCAATGATACGATTGGACATGATGCGGGCGACGAACTTCTTCGCAAGGTCGGCGCAAGGCTGAGAAAGTGCACCCGAGCGCATGCCAGCATAATACAAACGCTCGACGAAATAGACCTTCCTACTGATAAAAAGAACACTGTCGCGCGTTTAGGCGGAGACGAATTCATTGTGTTGTTGACCGATCTAAGCCAGGCCGCGGACGCGGGAACGGTCGCCCGACGAATCAATAACGCTATCTCCGAGCGAATCGTGATCGCTGGAAAAGACGTCTACACAACATGCAGCATCGGAATCAGCGTTTATCCAACGGATGGTAGCACTACTGAAGAATTACTGAAGCACGCTGACGCAGCGATGTATCAAGCTAAAAGCTCAGGCAGAAACCGATTCGAGTTTTACTCTTCGTCGATTGATGAGAGGGTGCAAGCCCGGATTTCTCTAGAAACTCGCCTACATAAGGCGGTGGCCGCCAACCAGTTTAGGTTGCTGTATCAACCTCGAGTAAATATTTCCAGCGGAAACATCGTCGGCGCGGAAGCGTTGATTCGGTGGATGGATCCGAAACTGGGGCTCGTCGCACCGGATCAGTTTATTTCCATCGCCGAAGACACCGGTCTCATTGTACCCATCGGTGAGTGGGTTTTAAGAACCGCATGCAAACAAGCGATGACATGGCATGCCCGCGGTCTTGCTGACGTCAGTATGTCGGTAAACATCTCGGCCGTACAGTTTAATCCATTTCTAATGCAAACCATTAAGCACGTGCTAACCGAGACTAGGTTAGATGCAAAATATCTTGAACTTGAACTTACCGAAAGCTTGCTCATCGGGAATACAGAGGCCGCTAGTCAGTTAGTGACCGACTTAAAGGCGATGGGCGTGCAAATTTCTATCGATGATTTCGGCGTGGGCTATTCCTCTCTAAGCCTCCTCAAACATCTACCGGTTGACATATTGAAGATCGATAAATCCTTTATTTTAGATATCTTCGATGACCCGGATGATGCCCTGATTGTCAAAACCGCCATTGAACTCGGGCACAATCTCCGATTGAGAGTGGTTGCCGAGGGAGTTGAACAGCCCGAACAGCTAACGTTCCTACGGAAGCACCGGTGTGACGAGGCACAAGGCTACCTAATGGGCGGTCCCATGACGGGGGAAGAGGTGATCGAGTGGTTCGGCCGCAAAGCTTCGTAAGCCTAACGCGGTATGGCTGAAACATTACCGTCTAATTGAAGTTAAGGTACGCACTATGAAAAAACGCAGAGCAGGGGATGACATCAAGACGTACTCGCGACGCAAATTCTTGAAAACTGTCAGCTCATCCGCAGTAGCAGCGAGCGCCGGCGTTAGTTTTTTGATACCGCGCTATGCACACTCGAATAAAAACACTCTCAAGATTCTGCAGTGGAATCATTTCGTTCCCGAGTATGACGAATGGTTCAACGACGTCTATACGAAAGAGTGGGGTGATAAAAACGACACGAATGTGGTTGTGGATAATGTGGGGATGACGAGCCTCAATAGTCGCGCCGCGGCAGAAGTAACTGCACAGAAGGGTCATGACCTGTTTATGTTCCTCCGGCCACCCCCGACATTTGAGGACCATGTTATCGATCACGGTGAGATATATGAAGAGTGTGCGCGGAATAACGGTAAACCGATTGAACTCGCGGCACACAGCACGCTGAACCCCAAAACCGGGAAGTATTTTGGATTCAGCGACAGCTACACTCCTGATCCAGTCACCTATCGCAAGGACCTGTGGGACGATGTCGGTGTTTTTCCACGAACATGGGACGACATTCGCACCGGGGGAGAGAAGATCCTGCGGAGACATGGCATCCCGGTAGGGATTGGATTGGCTCCCGAGCTGGATTCGAATATGGCCCTGCGGTCCATTCTGCACACCTTCGGCGCGTCGGTACAAAATGAAGCCGGCGAACCTGTGCTCAAGTCGGCCGCAACCAGGGAGGCCATCAAATATGTGAAAGCATTGTACGATGAGGCCATGACCGAAGAAGTCTTTACCTGGGACCCCTCGTCCAACAATCGGTTCATGCTAGCAGGTCGTGGTTCCCTGACGCTCAACGCGATTTCCATCACCCGTACCGGTGAATCACAGAAGATCCCAGTATCCGATCAAATATGGCTGGCCAAGGCGGCGCAAGGGCCCATGCGTCAACTAGCCCTGTACCATTTGATGAATGTTTATGTGATTTGGAAGTTTGCGGACAACATCGACGGCGCTAAACAGTTTCTCGTGGACTATGTTAGCAATTTTCATGCGGCGTTTTTAGCCAGCAAGCTCTATAACTTTCCATGTTTTCCCGATTCAGTCAAGGACATCAATGGCTTGATCGCGGCAGACTCCACCGCAAAGCCTGCGCAAAAATACAAGGTGCTCGAAGACGTCTCGAGCTGGACCACTAACGTCGGCTACCCCGGACACGCCAACGCCGCCGTTGATGAAATTTTCAGTAATTGGCTCATATCAAACATGTTTGCGCAAGTCGCGAAGGGGAAAATGACGCCCGATGAGTCGCTGGCAGCTGCTGATAGAGAGGTCAGAACCACCTTCGACAAATGGCGACAGGCCGGTAAGATCTGATCGACGCCGTGTTTTAGTCCGCTCGATCGGACGCGACCGCGCCCGACCGATTCCGTGCCTGGTGTTCGGCGAGCGGGCACGATCACGATATCGACCGTGCGGTCTCCGTTCGGTCAATGCTTCGGGTATCGGCGCTGCACACCCGAAGTCATCATTGTGCTGAAAAAACGATTCACGATGATCAGCATGGAACCAACTCCCAGACGATGAACGGGCGGCCACTGGATCCAATGCCCAGCGAGCGGTTGACACGTATTCGATATCGCGACCAACAACTTGGCGCAGTTTTTTCGAGACAGCCCCGTCAATCGAGTCGCCGAGTAATCGAGCGGAACTTGTTGGGCGTGTCCAGTGGATATTCACCTAAACTTAAAATCTATCGCTTCCCGTCTACGCGGCCGCTTTAAACCCCGGCCTTCTGCCGTCTCTGGGACGATTATTTGCGGATGAGGTACGTCGTTGCTGACCGTTGCGCGGCTTAGCACTAGCGTTACCGTTTGCCCGCAGCTTCGATTTCGTCTTATAACCGCCACCGTTGGTGCGTTTTCGTTGCGACTCGGATTCCTTCGGCTCCAGACCCTCGACCACTTCACGTTTGATTTTCTGCCCGGTCAAGCGCTCCACCCGGGAGAGCTTATCGCGATCACCTGGACCGACCAGTGAAATGGCGTTACCTTGGCTACCGGCACGACCGGTACGGCCGATGCGGTGAATATAGTCTTCGGCTACCATCGGCATATCAAAGTTTATGACGTGGCTGATACCTCTGATATCGAGGCCACGAGCAGCGACGTCGGTGGCCACCAGCAATCGAAACTTACCACGGCGCATGTTTTCCACAGTCCGTTTACGTTTGTTCTGGCTCATATCGCCATGTAATGCCGCACTCCTGTGATTCTGAGCCGTAAGATTTTTCGCTAACTTGTCCGCGGCACGTTTGGTGGCCGTGAAGATAAGCGCTTGGTTCACGTCGACGTTACGCAGATGGTGTTCAAGCAATTCATGCTTATGGGACACACTATCGGCATAATGCAGATGCTGCTGGATCGATTCGTGGCGCTCATTATTAGCGGCCAACGCGATACGCTCCGGGTCTTTCAATAATTGCCGCGCAATTTTTAGCACCGGCCCTTCCAAAGTGGCGGAGAATAAAAGGGATTGGCGGTCGTTGGGGGTCGCGGCAGCAATAGTTTTAACCGCATCGACAAATCCCATGTCGAGCATTCGATCGGCCTCGTCCAGAACCAAAATCTCCAGACGTGAGAAGTCCACCCGCCCCTGCTCCATGTGGTCCATCAACCGGCCCGGTGTCGCCACCAATAGGTCCAGCGGATTGCGCAGCATCTTTATCTGCGGCGGATAGGGCATACCACCTACAACCGTACCGGTCGAAAACTTCACAAATCTGCTGAACTGGCGAATCATATCATTTACCTGCATCGCGAGCTCGCGGGTCGGTGTCAGCACGAGCACGCGCGGGCCTTTGCCGCGTTTATTAGAGGGCTTTAGCAACTGCTGCAGTGCGGGCAATACGAATGCCGCGGTTTTACCCGTGCCGGTCTGGGCCGAAGCCATGAGATCACGGCCGGACAGCACGACGGGGATCGCCTGACGTTGAATGTCTGTAGGTTCGGAAAAGCCGCTCGCCGCGACTGCTTTCAACAGTTTGGCATCCAAATTTAGTTCTTTAAAAAGCACAATAGCACCCCTGCCCGCCCGATCCGGGAGGACAATAATAGTCAATTAATTAAACGAACGTTGGCAGGATGCCTTTTGCGGCATCACCGAACCTGGTTCACTCTATTTGTGGTCTTGGCCGTGGCCTTAGCACCCACAGAACGCTGCCAACCAGATTACAAGTGATGAGAAAACACGTGGAAGGTCAGAAACGCGCACCTCTTCTTTAAGAGGCGACGCGACTATACAGGGATAATCCGGGTAATACCAGCGAGATTCTTGATCGACCCCGACGACGACTTTCGACTTTGCCTCTTACCCCCAACACCGGGCTGCCGTTGAAGTAAAATCTCAGTGTCGTAGGGCGGGATGGCCGAAAGCGCATGCCGCCGTTTTGTTTCTGGGCAATACCATCGACTCGCCGGCCCTTAGTCTGTCTCCAAATCGGTAACCAATCGATGTTCGTACAAGTGCTCGTAATGCGGCAGGACAATATTGTAGATTTCCTTTACTCGATCAGGCGCGCTGGCGATATCGATGTACTTACGCGACTGTGGTTTTAGCCCATCAGAGTTTCTGAGATTTTCATGCCACGAACCGCCGTCGCACCTGTTAGTGTCGAAATGCCACGGGAACCCGTTACCTTCTTCGACCGCATTCACGATCACATCGGTCAGTGGATCGGCATAACGATAGAAGCGTTTTTCATTGAGCGCATCCCGAATGAACGCCGCAAACGGCGGCCATTCGTAAACAATTCGAAGAATGCTTTCCTTATCGAAGTTATCCGCCGACACAAAAGAATTCGAGCGGTTGTAAAATCGGCGCAGTGGATGGGTGCCGGGTAGTTTCGGATCGTCCTGGGTGAAATAGACATTGGTGCGATTGAACGACCGATGTGCGTTTTCTGCGACCCGGTCAGATTCTTCGATGAGCGGAGTAACGCAGTCAGAGCGGACGAATCCACTCAATACCACGCAGCCATCGTCGATCAATTCGCCGCGACCAGCGGACACCAACCGAGCGTATTCCGTTGAACACGGGCGATCGGTTGGATAGTGCTCGAGATCGATGAATCCGCGAACATCAAGCGGCGACATCGTTATCGACCG
>JAOTWM010000699.1 GCA_029862885.1 Gammaproteobacteria bacterium | reverse complement strand
TCCTCGAGCGAGTGGCGGATCACGTTACCGAACGGGGTGCAGGTGGAGTTTTCCGGATCGGCGGCTGGGGCTGAGGTGTCGCGGGTGCTGGCGGCGGTGATGGGGGTTCGCTGATGCGGCCGTCGAAGGATCTGCCGGTGGTGTATTTATGTCGAGAGGCGGTGGATTTTCGCAAAGGGATTAATGGTCTGGCGGCGCTGGTGGAAGCGGAACTGGACTTGGATCCATTCTCGGAGCAACTTTTTGTATTTTGCAACCGGCGGCGGAACCGGGTGCGGATATTGTACTGGGAGCGTAATGGATTTTGTTTGTGGCACAAGCGTCTGGAGCGCGACCGATTTCATTGGCCGCGGCGTGAACCGGGGACGGTGGTGAAGTGGACCGGTCAGCAGTTGAACTGGCTGTTGGATGGTATCGACGTGTTGCGTGTGCAGCCGCATGCTCGGTTACATTATCGTTCGGTGTTATAAACTTTTTTCTATTCAACATTTTCAAATCTTTTTTGTATGGTCGTTACTGGATTGATAAAATATCACGCCCATGGAACGGGTCCCGCCGACGCTGCCGAATGATATAGAAACACTAAAGGCGCTGGTATCTTCCCTGCATCAAACCACCCTCGAGCAGCAAGCCAAACTCGAACACCAATCAACCTTCATAGACCAACTGCTGGAACAGATCAAGCTGGCGCGGCACAAGCAGTATGGTGCCGGCAGTGAGCGTTGGCATCGGGATCAGATGCGGTTGTTTAATGAAGCCGAAGCCATTGCCGATGCGGATGTGGATGATGATGATGGGGAATCCAACACCGTAGAGGTTGCGGCGCATCGGCGCAAACGCGGCGGACGCAAACCCTTACCCTCCGAATTACCACGGATTGACGTGGTGTATGAGCTGCCGGAATCTGAGCGTATATGCGAACACGATGGGGCAACGCTCAAGGTAATCGGTGAAGTCGCCACCGAACAGCTGGATATTATTCCGGCCAAAGTCCAGGTGATCCGGCATATCCGCAAGAAGTACGCCTGTCCGTGCTGTGATGGGACCATCAAGACGGCATCCATGCCGGCGCAGCCGATCCCGAAGAGCATGGTTTCCCCGGGGTTATTGGCCTATATCATCACCAACAAGTTTGTGGATGCCTTGCCGTTGTACCGCCAGGAGCGGATCTTTGATCGTATTGGGATCGAGCTGTCGCGGACGAATCTGGCGAATTGGGTGATTCGGGCAGGGCAATTGGTGCAGCCGTTGATCAATCTGATGCGCGAGCGACTATTGGCGCATGATTATGTGCAAATGGATGAGAGTACGGTGCAGGTACTGAAGGAACCGGGCAAAGCGCCGCAGAGTAAGTCATATATTTGGGTGCAGCGCGGTGGTCCACCGGATACACCACTGATTCTGTACGATTATGATCCGAGCCGGAGCCAGGCCGTGCCATTGAGGTTACTCGAAGGCTATGCAGGCTATCTACAGACCGATGGCTATACGGGTTATGACGCGGTAGTCACGCAGCAGCCGAAGATTATCCAGGTGGGGTGTTTTGCGCATGCGCGGCGGAAGTTTGATGAGGCGATCAAGGGTCAGAGCAAGAAACGTAAATCGACTATCGCCTGGCGAGGATTCAAGTTCATCCAGAGGTTGTATGAGATTGAACGCGCCTATAAGGACGCCAAACCACCAGTCCGGTATCGAGCCCGTCAGGACCAGGCCCAGCCGATCCTGACCGAGATGCGCGAATGGCTGGACCAGGCCTTGCCCCAGGTGCCGCCGGAGACATTGGCTGGCAAGGCATTGACTTACCTCAACAACCAGTGGCCGCAGTTGATCCGTTACTTGGATGACGGCCGCTTGCGTATCGACAACAACCTGGTGGAGAACGCTATTCGGCCGTTCGTGGTCGGAAGGAAAAATTTCTTGTTCAATGACACCGTCAGCGGGGCGAATGCCAGCGCTAATCTTTATTCGCTAATTGAAACGGCGAAGGCAAATGGGATTGAACCGTATCAGTATCTTCGCCTGCTATTCACGGAATTGCCCAAGGCGCAGACGGTCGAGGATGTTGAGGCGCTCTTGCCCTATGCCGCCAACCCGGCCGATACCGAAAACGTCAAGAGCGCCGTTGCTTAGGCGCTTACTCCCGAATCTAACTCTTCACTT
>JAOTWM010000700.1 GCA_029862885.1 Gammaproteobacteria bacterium | reverse complement strand
CTATTCTCGCGCAAGGGTGGGTGTGGACCATCCCATTAGCTCTGACACCGGAGGAGAAGCGTGAGGCGGCGAGGTATCTGATGGAGACGCGTCAGCTGTCGATCACGCGCTCCTGCCGGTGTGTTGGATTGCATAGACCATCGCACTATCGGGTATCGCTGCACTGGGCGGTGAAGGGTGCGGAGGTGATTGCTGTGCTGGCATCACTGGTCGAAGGCCGGCCCAGTCGGGGATTATGGAAGTGTCGCAAGCTGATCAGACGACAAGGTCGTCCGTGGAACCACAAGAGGATCTAGGGCGTACAAAAGGATGAATCTGCATCTGATCGACCGGCAAAGAACCGTCTACCAAAACGCCTCAGAGTGCCGCTGTATGTGCCCCAGTTGCCCGATACGGTCTGGTCAGCCGATTATCATGAGCGAAACACTACTCAATGGCAGACGCTTCCGTACGTTCAATGTGGTCGATGATTTTAACCGCGAGGCGCTGCACATCGAGATCGACACCTCGATCATCTCACCACGCTTGGTCCGGGTGTTCGAGCGACTGCGGGATCAGCATGGCCTGCCGCAGGTACTTAGGACGGACAACGGTCCTAAGTTCCTCGGCGAGACGTTCACGTACTGGGCGAAGGAAGCGGGTATAGCGATCCAGTACATCCAACCAGGGAAACCGAATCAGAACGGGTACGTCGAACGGTTCAACCGTACCTATCGCCATGAGCTGCTCGATCAGTATCTGTTCGCTTCGCTCGAAGACGTGCGAGAAGCCACCTACTGGTGGTTGCTCGAGTACATAAACGCTGCAGAATGTGAGGCTTGCTATTCCATGCTTCAATCATGAGAGGACAGTGTCCTCGGCCTTACGCCGAAAGACACTGCCGCTTCTTGTCAGGTTCAGTTGCAAACAAGCCAAAACCAGATCCTAGGTACGACTTCGGCATTAAAGCAGTCCGTCAAATAGAGATTACTTTGGTGCGTCTCGGGTCTAGAGATTGCACGTCAATGGTGTTTTCATGCTTTTTCGACTTTAGAAACAAGATGATCTGCCAATCGCAGCCCAAGAGCGACAATGGTCAGTGTTGGATTGGCATGACCGCTAGTCGGAAAAACCGATGAGCTGGCGACATATAGATTGTCAACCCCATGAACCCGACATTCCGAGTCGACTACACTGTTTTCTATGGACTCGCCCATTCGCGTTGTCCCCATATGATGTCCCCCGATTGGTAAAGCTTCCTGCATCCGCTCACGCAGTTCTCCGGAATCAAAAACGAGCTCAGTTTGCCTAGTCCTACCGAGTAACGACTGCATACGCAGGAAACTGTTAATCCCAGACTGTATATCCTCTTTCTTTAAACTCCAATGAACAGAAATTCTTGGAATGCCGTGCTCGTCCGACCGAGAGGTCAACTCGATCCTGTTATCCATGCTGGGAACTTGTTCGCTGTTGAATTCTAGAGGATAGCTACCATTTGAATTGGCAATTAACGTGTATGGCAGACGCCGCCGTGCCAGCTTCATTTTGAAAAGCCAGTCGTACCCAAAGCGCATCACTGAAGGCATGTCTGTTACAACATTCTTCAGATGCCGCCACCTACTTTCTGCGGAGACCGAGAGTTTTTGACCGTGATTTAGAATGTCCTGGTATTCCCCGGCTATAATTGATTTAGCGAGATATATACACGAGAGCACACCGCTTCGATGCGAGGCATCCCCGTAAGGCGGAAAGTGAAGGCGAAAGGTCGAATTCAGCAGCCGGTTCTTTGCCTGGTATTCCGCCGAAAAATGTAATTTACGACGAGCATAAATCCCATCAGCGGTTTTTTCAAAATTGAAACGCGGAAAACCGCTTTTAAAATAAAGGTCACCGAAAACCATATCGTAATGGCAGGAATAGAAACGGCCCAATACAGAATCGAAACGTCGCCATGGCACACATGATCGCCTTGTCATCAGAAGTAACCGTGTGCATTCCAGCCCCCCTGCGGATAATATGAAGTTTCCGGCTTGAAGCTCCCATTGCTTGACACCGTTCGACAAGGTAACAGATTTGATTCTGGAACCATCCTGGCTGGTGTTGAGCGCGGTACATCTTGCTCGCAACAAGACGGTGATTCGATCCGAACTCGTCAATTCATGCTGGAATTTCTTGGCGAAG
>JAOTWM010000176.1 GCA_029862885.1 Gammaproteobacteria bacterium | reverse complement strand
TACAAAATTAAACTTAGGCTTAGGCTTAGGCTTAGGCTTAGGCTTAGGCTTAGGCTTAGGCTTAGGCTTAGGCTTTAGTTCCACTAGGATGGTGCGTCAATGTTTGAGTCAAATAACGGTATTTTAGTAAAAGCTGAAACACTGGAGATTTTTTGTAAAAATCTTTTAAAAAGAATAAATATTGATAGCTATTCCTCCGAATGTCTTGTTGATACTCTCATCCAATCTAACCTACGTGGGTATGATACCCACGGTGTTGTTCGCTTAATACCCTACGTAAATCGCTTTCGAACAATAAAGTGGCGCAGGCCCGAAATTATAAGAAATGAACGTGCGACAGGTTTGATTGATGGCAATGATTGCATGGGACAGGTTTGTGCCAAATACGCAATGGAGACTGCCATGGGAAAAGCAGAAGATTTTGGCGTCGGCCTTGTTGGAGTAAAAAACAGCAATCATTTTGGAAGAGCTGCCTATTTCAGTTTGATGGCGGCAAATAAGAATATGATCGGCATAGCCTTTACCAATGCATCTTCCCGCATTCCTCCATGGGGAGGCAAGGAATCAATGCTTGGTAATAACCCTCAATCTTATGCTTTTCCAACCGGAAAGGGTTATCCACTGGTGCTTGACATAAGTCACAGCGTCGTCTCTGCCGGTAAAATCAGAGCGGCAAAGTTAATGGGAGAGAAGATTCCAGAAGGCTGGGCCGCTGACAAGGATGGCAAGACGACTCAAGATCCTGCAGAAGCTCTCGATGGATTTTTATTGCCGATGGGCGGACATAAAGGGTACGGCCTTGCTCTGGTGATGGATATTTTATGCGGGATACTTACCGGTTCAGAATTTGCAAAGCAAATTGAAAGAATCGACAAAACTGACACAGCACAACATATAGGCCATTTTATTGGAGCAATAAATGTGTGCCATTTTATGTCTCTCGAAAGTTTCATTGATCGAATTGATGCTTTAATTGATATTTTAAAAAGTAGTCAGAGGGCTGATGGTGTCGAAGAAATCTATGTGCCAGGTGAAATCGAACATTTGACCGCTCAGAAGCGAGCAAAAGAAGGAATACCGTTAGAGAAAAAAGTGATCGAAGCGCTGAATAGTCTTTCCGAGGAGTTGGGTGAAGAATCAAGAATTATTGGTATAAGTTAAGATCGAGTTGGTGATGTTAATCTTTGTATTTTTTAAAATGATTTGATCATGAGTCAACAGCTAAACAGAAACTTTATGAAAGAGGCCCTTGAAAACAAAGATACTGTGTTCGGATTATATATAGCAGTTCCTTCTCCAATAATGGTTGAAATTGCAGGCTATGCCGGCTTCGACTTCATTCGTATAGACATGAGTCATGGCGTTTTTGATATGCCGACAGTTTTGAATATGATCAGGGCTGCTGAAGCGAGCGGAGTAATACCGACAGTTAGAATTGATTATGATCCGGTTTTAATAGCCAATGTTTTGGAAGCTGGGGTTAAAGGAATATTCATACCAGATGTATCAACAGTTGAAATGGCCAAGTCGGTGGTAGACACTGTTTATTTTCATCCAAAGGGAGGTCGAGGTACTTTTAGCGCTTCAAGAATCTGCAGGTATGGTGCAGTCGATGGAGGTGATTATGCTAAATGGTCAAATGATGAAGTGATCTTGGGTATCCAAATTGAAAGCAAAGAGGCGATCGACAACCTGGATAAAATTATAGACATTGATGGAATTGATATGATTGGCAGTGGTCGAGGAGATTTGGCAAACGCTATAGGATTAATCGGCCAGAAAAACCATCCTTCGGTTCTCGCTCTAGAAGAAAGAATTTTTGACGCTGCGATAGAAGGTGGAAAGTTTGTGTCGGTAAATCTTGATCCAACCGATGAGAATTTTTCAGAAGTAGTATCGAAATGGAAAAGTAAAGCGCATGTGATTACCCTGGGGCATGATATAAATATTGTCAGAAAAAACTTTGTGAAATCCATTGTCACCGCCCGCCAAAGCTAGGCGTGAAGTGATCAGCATAATAACACTAAGAAAAAGGATTTATTAGTCGAATGAAGAGAAAAATACTGATAACGAGTATCGGCAGCTTAGTTGGTTCGAGTATTGTTGAGTCTCTGTATCCACGCAGGCATGAATGGTTTATCGTTGGAGTCAATTCGCAACCAATAGCGGTAAACAATTTTAGCTCTGATGTGGTTTATCTCGTGCCAGAAACCACACAAGAAAGCGCCTATATTGAGCGAATGCGTTCAATCTTAAGGGCCGAGAAACCTTCAGTTGTCTTGATTGGACGTGATTTTGATCTCTCGCCACTGAACAAACTGAGGGCAGATCCAGAATTTAAAGAAACTCTGTTTCTCATGCCAAGTGAAGCCTGTGAACCCGTACTCAATGACAAAAATGAGACTTGGGTATTTGCCAATCACCATAAGCTTCCCTTTGCGGCTACGGCCTCTGATCGAGCTGAGCTCGATACGCTGATAGAACAATTTGGATTTCCACTGATTTGTAAGCCACGATTCGGACATGGGTCTCTTAGCGTGTTTATCGTTACCACGGTTAAACAGGCCTATTCGGCACTGTCTGAAGGAAACTTTGTGTTCCAAGAATTTTTAAGTCCTCCGCAAGACGTCCAGTCTCTTTTTCCCGATTTTCGTTTTGGCGTGCCGCTCTTCTATAGCATCAATGAACATGACCATTATTCCGCGCAGGGGCTGGTCGGCTCTAACGGAGAATTATTAGCCTTCATTGCTACGCTTTCTGTCCTAGAGGGCGGGAAATCTATCAGCGCCCGCCCAATCGATGAGCCAGCACTCGAGCAGGTAGCTGCAGATTATGCGCGTGCTCTTGGGCCGCTTGGTTATATCGGGCCTCTGAATTTAAACTGCAAAAAAATCGATTCAGATCATTTCGTGCCCTATGAGCTCAACGGCAGATTTACGGGAACTACCGCAACGCGGGCTGCATTCGGACACCCTGAAGTCGAATACGCCCTTGACTACTTCTTAGATGGAAAAAAACCAAAACGCAGATATCAATCCAAGAGCAATTTCATGCGGCAATTGGTTCATCGACGTCCTGTTCCCCAACTCTTTGATTCTGTGATGGTTTCCCAATTAATTACCGATGGTGTCTGGCGACGTAAATCCTGACAAGACCTCGGCTGTCTTATTACTCGGGCAATTAAATATCGAGAGTAATATGGGGCGCACGGAAGTGCCGCCGCGGCTGAACGCCGCGTGAGACAAGGCTTGCCTTGTCGGCATCAAAATACCGAGGGATTCGCCGAAGGCCGGTATTTTGATGCCGGGTTAAATAGCCACAGGAAAAAAGCAGGAAAAGGGGCACCCATTGTTGCGGCCTGGCAAGGCCGCCAAGGAGAGTAGCCCATGAGCCCTGAGCCGTTATCATCAGTGTGGTCAGTCGCGAAATCGAAGACACTAGCCTCGATGTTCATATTCCGGGGTTCATCCCCCTCGGAAATAGGCCAGGGTCAAAAGGGGTATAAGATTTTGATCCTGTCACCCATTTGTTATTCGGGCTGTGTAACTTAACTGTAACCCCTCCAGCCAGAAGGTTCAGCATCAATGCTTAATCAAAAAGTGTTACAAGGTCAATTTGTGACACCCATTGATGACCGGTGTGCTTCTGCTAGCAAATGCTATCCTATTGAAAATTAGGAAATTAGTTATGGGGTATTATGAACCGCCCAATGTTGGTGCGTTGTGTGCTATCTGTTTTGTACAATTACTCGTAATCCATGCACGAACATGGCGAATGTTTTGTGATCAAGCTTTAAGTATTTGATGAAAACTTGCGTACACTCATGAATTGGGCGTCAACTTCATGACATTAACCATTGGAAAAAACTTTCTTAATATAAACGAAGGGAATCCCCATGAAGATGGCCAACAATTTACCGATTCACTATAAATTCCTGTTTATGCTGTTTTTCCCCTTTGCTGCCGTGTTGTACTTCTCAGTGCAATCGGTGCTCTCCCAATATCGCGCCAATATCGAACTGGATAATTTGGCAACGCTATCTGAGTTCGCCATCAAAGCCAGCAATCTGATACATGAACTACAGAAAGAACGGGGCGCCAGCGCTGTCTATCTCGGTTCCAAGGCGTAATCATCGGCTTCACAGGCTGGCAGTGTCTGCAGGGTGAACACCTTGCGCCCTGCCTGGGGCCCCACCGCTATGCGATAAGTGATCGAATGGCCTAGTAACTGATTCATCGGATCTTCGGAGATCGCATCCGTGGCCAGGTAACTGTTCTCATCATCCCGCTCCAGTAGGCCCCGGCGCTCAAGATATCGTCCGACTCGTCGGGCGATAGTCTGCGATAGTTGAGTTAGCTCCTGGGTGGTCGGTGAACTCACCCAGCGAATTTGAGCAGACCCGTCAAGGCGGTCGACGTACACCCCGTCCAGGAACAACATGTGAAAGTGAATATTTAGGTTCAGTGCACTGCCAAACCGCTGGATCAACGTTACCGCGCCCGTGCGGGCTGTAGTTTTCGAACAACCGGCCTTCTTGACCAGATGCATGGTGATAACGCGATTGACTATCCTGAGCACCTGACCCGTGATCACCGGACGGGTGGCGAATAGAAAGCGCAACTGGAATGGAAAACTGAACACCCATTGAGGAATCGGTTGATGTGGAAACACCTCATCTACGAGCAGGGCTGAACTCTCGGCCATGCGGCGCGCGCCGCAACTGGGGCAGAACCCACGGTGCTTACAACTGAACGCGACCAGACGCTCCTCATGGCAGGTTTCACAGCGTACCCGCAGAAATCCATGTTCCAGTCTACCGCACTTCAGGTAGTCTTCGAATTCCCGCTGAACGTAGTCAGGCAATGCCCTACATTCCTCAACCATCTGCCGCCTGAAATCCGGGTATTGCTTCGACACCAACTGATAGAGGAGCGTCTTTTCGGGCCGACGGCGCTGATAGCGGAAAGCACCTTGGTCCGCACAGGCATTCCTTGCCGTGCCAATGATGGACATGATTCGCTTCCATGCGATTCAGAGTGATTGTCGATTCTAGCGCTGGAAGATCATCTGGGCAAATTTGAGATCCCATTCCGGCAATAGTAAAGGGCCGGTTAGGACACCATGAAGCCTTTGATGTTGCATATCTGAGCGACGGCTTTGGGTTGCGGTTTCAACCGGTCGACGCAACACATTGGTTAAATCGTTCAGCAGGTGTTTCGTAGTTTAACGTTTTTCTAGGTCGTTCGTTGAGGCGCCCTGCCACGGCATTTAATTTGCCTTGTGTTACCTCCGACAGATCCATTCCTTTCGAGAAGTATTGCCGCAATAGACCATTGGTATTTTCGTTGGAACCCCGCTGCCAGGGATTGTGTGGATCACAGAAGTACACCTAGATGTCCGTAGCCAATGTAAAGCGTTTATGATCCGCCATTTCCTTACCGCGGTCCCAGGTGAGGGACTTGTAAAGCTCCCGCGGTAACTTATGCGCCTGCTTGATCAAGGCATCGATTACCGTCTCGGTGTCTTTGCTGTCGGCCCTTGCCAGCATCACATAGCGTGTGTGGCGCTCCACCAGTGTTGCGATCTGGCTGTTATTGCTACCAAACAACAGGTCTCCTTCCCAGTGACCGGGTACGGCCCGGTCTTCCACCGATGCGGGCCGTTCACGGATCGATACCGTGTCGGTAATTCGACCGTGATCCTCCCCCTTTTGCGTGTGGTGACGTGAGCGACGCATCCTGCGTTTTCGCCTTAAATGCTGCAATAGCTCCTTCTTCAAGGCCCCCCGTGCCTGGATAAAGAGACTGCGATAGATGGTTTCGTGTGACACCTGGTAGTGCTCGTCGTCCGGATAAGTGTGCTTGAGCCAGCCAGCGATCTGCTCGGGTGACCACTCCAACTGGAGCTTCCTGGCCACGATGCGGGCCAGTGCACGGTTCTCGACCAGTTTACAGGTTTTAGGACGATGTGCCCGATCCCAGGCAGCCTGATCGGCCTGGCTGGCCCGGTAGCGGCGTTGGCCACCGTTACGTTTGATTTCACGACTGATGGTCGAAGGCGCACGACTCAAGGAAGCTGCGATTGAACGAATAGAGCAACCGGTAGCGATACCGCGCGATATTTCTTCCCTTTCCGCCAGTGTGAGTGCGCGAGGTGATCGGCGACGCTCTGGCGGACGTATCCCACCATGTTCTCTAATGATGCGTTCAATCGACGAATGGCATCGGTCAAACAACCGGACAATCGAGCTCAGGGATTCGCCTTTCTGCCAGCGATCCCACATCAATGCCTTTTGTTCTTCAGTGTAATAAATCCTCGGTCGCATTTTCATTTGCAACATCCTCCTCATCTATAGGTAGAGATTAGGTGTTGCTTCGACCGATTGAAATCACAACCCAATTGAGACACCTAAAACGTCTCACTCCATCTGGTAGCCTGGCGTTGATTTTGAAAGTGCTATCTCTTCTTCCGACATCTCTTCGCTGATGTGCTCGAAAAGCGGTGTCGAAAGGTAGCGTTCGCCGGTATCCGGTAACATTGCAAGGAGGACCGAACCAGGTGCTGCTTTTTCAGCAACCAGCATCGCAACTGCAACAGTTGACCCGCCAGAAACTCCGGTTAGTATGCCTTCTTCGCTAGCCAGACGCGCTGCCCACTTCATGCCTTCTGCACCAGGGATAGGTATCAACTCGTCGTAATATTGATTGTCGAGGGCTTCCTGAAGAACCAGGGGTATGAAATCCGGGGTCCAGCCCTGAATTGGATGGGGTTCGAATGCAGGATGGCTTTCAGCGGGAGCCCCACCCTCGGTGCGAGCCTGGGCATGTCCCGATGATACGAGGGCAGCATTGGCTGGTTCGGTAAGAATGATTCGTGTTTCCGGACGCTCACGTCTCAGTACTCGTCCTACACCGGTCGCAGTACCCCCGGTACCGTAACCTGTAATAAAATAATCCAGCCGCTCCCCAGTGAAATCACCTAGAATTTCGGAGGCTGTGGTCGATTCATGAATATCCGCATTGGCCTTGGTCTCGAATTGTCGCGCAAGAAACCAGCCATTTGCTTCCGCCAGTTCCTTTGCCTTCAAATACATACCAGTTCCTTTTCCGGCGCGGGGCGTCAGTACTACTTTGGCACCTAGAAAACGCATCAATCTGCGACGCTCAATTGAAAAGCTATCTGCCATGGTTACCACTAGCGGGTATCCCTTGGCGGCACATACCATGGCCAATCCAATCCCGGTATTTCCGCTTGTCGCTTCGACCACGGTTTGTCCGGGCC
Organism: Gammaproteobacteria bacterium; assembly: GCA_029862885.1. GTDB lineage: Bacteria > Pseudomonadota > Gammaproteobacteria > Arenicellales > JAOTWM01 > JAOTWM01. Next base: position 2,391 of record JAOTWM010000176.1, on the reverse strand, counting down.
TTAGATCGCCGGCACGTTCCGCCGCTTCAATTATATTCAGGGCCAGGCGATCCTTGACCGATGCACCCGGATTGAAGGCTTCGGCCTTTACGTACACCGTGACGTTATCCGGGGCTATACGGTTCAGTCGAATAACAGGTGTATTGCCTACCGTATCGAGCACTGAAGGATACAGCTGCCCCAACCCTCTGGTTGTTCTAATACTCATAACTCCTCCTGATATGCTTGGGGATACCTTGAAGGCAAGATCCCCCTTATTGAAACCATGCATGCAAACGACAGCATGGCAGTTTTTTAATCCCGCGACAAATCAATGCCTTGTGTAGGACCAAATGCAGCTCTAATCACCGCAGAAATTCGACAGGCATTCGATCGAGCCTTAATCGAGCACTGAACATAATAGTCCTTTTGTGGCCGATTCCCGTAGCCGGGCCCGGCAATATCAGCGGCTGCTTTTGAGAAAACCGACCTTCAAACTGGATGAGTCAGTGGCGATAGCCGACCCATCCCGGACGCCCGTACATATGATGCTTGAGGGAAGACCAATATAATTAATATCCCACATCAGAGATAGCAAACTTTCAGGGGTGTAGTAATAGCTGCCTGTTAACTTATATCGCTATGCAGAGATAGGTTAACTTAATCATAATTCCCTGCTCGAATCAGGCGAGTCGCTCGCGCGGCTCGCCTGAAGTTGTAACGGAAACTATTTCAGCTTCATCAAGATCAACCCGTTGATGCCGTCGCTCGCGGCGATCGTGCCGCTTTCGAAGAACGGGAATACGCCCCAGGGACCGATGAAAATGTTGATGTTATGGTTCATGTTCTTGTTCGGCAGGCGCGGTTCGGTGTCCATGTGCGCAATTTCGCGGACCATATTGACATCGATCTCCAGATCGCTGATATCGAGGACGCGAACACCCGCGGTGTAGTGTGCCTGGTAGACGAGGTCGCCCTTGACGAAAAGGTTATGGTCGATCGAGGCGGCGGGAGAGTCGAAAAAGCCCATATATCGCCAGTTATCGAGGTCCAGCAATTCGACGAAATGGGTTCGCGCCGTGTCGGGCAGGTCGGGGTTGCGCGGGTCCGAGATGCCGAACAATTCGTCTTCCTCGTCGCCGACCACCAGGTAACGATGGTCTTCCGTCAGCCAGCCCTGGTGCGTGAACGAGGCGCCCGGATAGGTTATCGCAACGCCGATCTGCTCGATGTTCCCTTTGTTCTCCACGTTATAAATCCCGACCTCGAGATCCCCGCCGTTGAAAATAAAAGCGATCTCCTTACCGAAGTAGGGGCTATTCGGGTTTGCATAGTTGACGATTTGGGCATCGTGCGAATCGATGCCGAGAATCTGCCCAACCTCGACCGGCGCTTTGGGATCATCATTGAGATCGAGAATCACCACGCCATCGTCAGTGAAATCGGGATCGACCGCAGGATCCTTCGACACGCCGGTCAGGTAAGCGAATCCGGTGGCCTCGTTGATCGAGATGTTGTGCGCGCGGATGTATCCGCCTTCATCGTATCGCGCATCCTCCTCTAGCAGGGTGCCCGGCGGTACTTCAGACTGGCAATCGAGCCGCGTCAGATCGAAGATTGTGACGCCAGCGCCATTGACTTCAGTAGTCCAGTAGGCGTGGTTATCAAACGTCTTGATATCCCACCAGAAGTTACGCAGCGTGTCTGGATTGGTGGTCGGCACTAGACCCAGATACCTGGGCGCGGTGGGATCGGTCACGCACACGAACGCAACCCCGGACGTGGTTCCGATAATCGCGTAATCGTCGTTGGTATCCGGCGAAGTCCAGCCCCAGATGTCACTGAGAAAACTCGCACCGGTAAACACGAGCTTCGAAACCCCGAGTTCGGCGTTGGTCAGCTGGCCGAGGAACTCGAGGCCCTCCGTGTCGGGAAACGGTCCTCTGATAGACGGCATGCCCTTGCCGGTATTCTTACTGCGCTTTAGCTGCAAATCCTTCGCCAGTTCGTCGAAGCGGTCTACTCGATCGGCCAGTGCTGGCATAGCTAGCCCGACCGCACCTATAGCAAGCAGCATGATCCGAAGCAAAACGGTCAGTGTGGATCGATTTCTATTGTCGTACATGTCAATACTCCTCTCTTGATTATTTGTTTTGGTTATGGATTGGCAGTATACCTCTGATAGCGCCGCGTGTAAGCCGGACGTGAGATCATGCTATCGCCTTTCGACCCGACCTTATCTAGGGCAGACCACAATTTACAGATGTTCGCAGATATTTTGAGACTAACAACGTTTGCAGATAAAAAATTGAAATGGAAACTGTAATAGGATAGCTATGAGTGTCAGTTCCTGGCCTATTCTGTTGAAAAACTCCAAATTTTTCCCGACGGTAAATTTATTTTCGATTTAAC
>JAOTWM010000175.1 GCA_029862885.1 Gammaproteobacteria bacterium | reverse complement strand
GGAAACACGTCACCGCGAATCGGCGATAACGCGACATAATCGACATCGGGCAACGACGGCCGTAGCCAATTGGTAATCATGGTTGCGTAATCGGGATGCCGGTGCACCACTTCCTGTGGTACTGGTCCGAGTTCAAATACACCAATCGATATTTGCATTTTCGCAACCGGGATTCTGGAAAGGAGTCTGAACTGGCCATTCGATGCGGCGCCGATTCTACTGCGTTTCTACGAATCTCCCCATGCCGAGAACACGACCGATTGGCGTGGCGAATAAAGGCGCTGCACGCGAGCAGTCTGATTGTGGCGAGCGGCAAATACATTGCGAATATCCCACTGTGTAGGGCACGAGCTGTTTGTGGATCGAGATTGTCCCAGAAACCCAATGCTTAGGCGACGATGCCGTTATACGAAGCACCGACCGCATAGCCGAGGCGTTGTATTGTGGGTAAGGCGGAGGTCGTGCGATGAGCTGCGCGCCGCGAATATCGGTGATAATTGCCGGTGTTATCATCGCAACCATGGGCTCGTCAGCCGCAGGCAACCGCGCGCCGAAATACTGCAATGGCAAGTGCCCGGCGTGCCCCGCACTCGGAATGTTACGCCAACCGCGAGTTCGGTCGTTGATTTGATTCACGGGGGAGGAGTTTTCGTTATTGTCTGTTTGTCCAATGTAAGTAATTGTATCGGCAGCAATTCCGAAATTGTGAGCGCTCCGTCGGACTGCCGATTTTCCGCAACGTATTACTCGGCGTAAGCAGATTGGAGGCGGAGCCGCAAGCCGTCGGATGGGTGCTGCTGCTATGAAATCAATACGGCGAATTTCGGTTTGCCATATTCGCTCTACGTTCCCGGGTATCATGGATCGACTATTGCGGTTCCACGCGGCGCTAGCAGCTGAGTTTCGGAAAGTCGGCGGCATACTTGCTGATCCATTCGGCGGCGGCTTGCTCCGAATCGAGAATTCGGCCTTGCTGCTGCCGTACCTCATTCCTATAGTGTTCGATATAACAAATTTGTTCCACCATGCGTAGGCGATAGCTTTCGGTCGCGTCGAGGAACGCGAGGCCGACATCGAATTCCGGGTCGCGTTGCATGCACCATACCGTCCGCGCATTGGCCTCGAAGGGGGGGCGTACCAATGCAATCCTAACCGTGACGAGGGTGTCCGGTTCGACGAATTCGCTTGAACGATAACACAACCCACCGATGCTCAGATCACTAAGGCGGCGGTCCAATCGCTCGTCGCTGCCATGAGCGGTTATCTGGATCGGGGCGTTCGACGGATGTCGGATGAACATTCGCATGCACAGCATTCTACCGCGATGCGCATAAATTTTGCGGGGATTATTTGCGATTACGGGCAATCGCGTCGCAATTACCCGGATACCGTCGACGTGGAATTTCGGATAGACGGATCAATTTTTAATGAGTGCGCCGCCATCGGCATCTATATTGAAGGCCCCCTCCCACCCATATCCTACCGCTGTTACGTCGGTGTGCTCGAATTCACTGCTCTTTGCCCGAATACCCGGGCGACGGTAACATTATCTTCCCAGCAAGTGGTGGCGGCGAACGATACCGCTGGAAACCACTTTTTTCAAGTGTATCCTGACCAAAAGAATTGATCGTTCATTTGGTTGCTCCCAATTTCAATACGATTGGCAAATGCGTGCAGGGTCATCAGTTCTCGGCAGCGATTAGGTTCCGGGGATGAGTCGTTGCGGGTCGCGTTTGGGTCCAATCCTCAGCGCAAGAATCGGCCGACTTCGCGAGGAATTGGTACCGTGGCTGTCGTGTCTCATTCGAATTATGTCCGCGCTAACGACAGTTCCAGTGCGCGGAAACATATAATTCATAGCGATCTATCTGGGGTTATGGAATTTCGGCGACGACAGTGGGTGCGTGGCGAATAGATCGATTGCCATAGGCCTTGATATACTGAAATCCACAAGACTATGCAGCGGAAATGATGCGAAAACTCTACGACTTTGAACTATCCGGCAATTGTCAGAAAATACGAATGCTATTGTCGTTCCTGAGCCTCGACTACGAGCGAGTCAATATCGATCTGCGCAAGCGCGATCAGATGGATCCCGAATTCATTGCGTTGAATTCGTTACACAAGGTTCCGGTACTGGATGACGATGGATTGATCCTGCGGGACAGCGCCGCGATCATGATCTATCTCATTAGAAAGTATGGTAGGCCCGAGTGGTATCCCGAGTCTCCCGAGGCGATGGCTGAGATCCAACAATGGCTGTCGTTCTCGGCCAACGAAGTATTCAACGGGTTGGCGATGACTCGGGCGATTGTTATTTTTAAGCGTGACGCGGATCTAGAAGTGGCGCGCACGATTGCGGCGACGGCGTTGCAGGAAATGGAGCATCGGTTACGTGATCGCGAGTGGTTGGCGTTGGATCGATTTACGATCGCGGAACTCGCCTGTTATCCCTATACCGCGTTAATCCATGAAGGCGAACTATCGCTCGACGATTATCCGAGCATTCGTGGCTGGTGCCGGCGAATTGAGGCATTGGAACATTACGTTGGCATGCCAGGGTTGCCCTATCCCCATCCATAGCCTGGTGGTTTAGTAGCCGACGATGTCGATTTTCTGAATTGCGGGTGAATCGAATTGTAACAAATTGTTATGTCACCTGTTCCCGTCAAAAGCGGCGCCGTATACTGCGAGTCACGCGCCCGCTCCGGCAGTGTTAGGCGGGAATCGGTCAATCCACTGAAGAGGACGACAACCTGGGACTATTGGATTTTGCGACGGATATCGGCAAGAAACTATTCGGCAGGGAAGACGAGGGCGGCGAGAACATCAAAACACATATCGAGGAAGATAATCCTGGTGTGGAAAATCTTGCAGTTGAGTTTAAGGACGGCGTCACAAGAATAAAGGGTAAGGCCAAGGATCAAAGCGCTTTTCAAAAGACCATTCTGATGGCGGGAATATATTTGGTGTAAGTTAAAGTCTAATGCGGCCGAATTGGAAGCGCTGGCGCCGACATCCGAAGAAGATCAGGTACACTATTACGATATCCAAAAAGGCGACACACTATGGGCGATTGCCAAAGGGCATTATGGAGACGGCAAGAAATATCATCAAATATTTGATGCGAATCGAGAGGTTATTAAGGATCCCGAATTGATCTATCCGGGACAAAAAATCCGGATTCCATATTCAGCGCAGGTATCCTGCAAGCGCGCGAGAACATTCGAAACCCGGTGACCCTATCAGCACCGGGTATTTTTCACAATGTAGCACGGAGCGATTGCATAGCGCACCGTCTTTGAGAGGCCGGAGCTGAGTTGATCGGCGCCGGGGATAGCAGTACTGTAGAGCACAGACCGGGCCGACGCTGCCCGGTATGGGAAACTTCACAACACGGGAACGCATCATGAGTAACGCCACTTCGCCAATGCAATACCTCGACAAAGCCCTTAATGGGTTGCGTGACCTCGGTTTGGTACCTGAGACCACTGAAGACGCACCCATTATCGCGTTAATCAACCAGATCGCTGCTATCGATGAAGACAAAATTGTCGCTATTGCGCGTACGCTAAATCAGGCGTCACTGTTTAACGGAGTGGTGCGTGAACAAGTGAGTGCCATGCGTTTGGGGGAGCGATATGAAGACATCACGAACTCATTCAACAGTATTAGAGAAGACGCGAAGGAGATGGTGACCCAGCTCGACGATGGCAAGATCGATACCTTGGAGCGCGTGCAAAATGTCTGGATGAAAGTAACGCGGGGCGACATTGCGGGTCGATTCGACGATATTCGCGAGACCTATCTCGATGTGGCCAAAGACTCCAAGGATCAGATTGAACGCGAGCATTTGATACTGACCAGTTACCAGGATTTCCGCAGCGCATTAAAAGAATCGGAAGTGCTGGCATTGGAAGTATTGAACAAAGCCAATACGAAGCTTGACGGCGCGAAACGGGTATTGACGGATGCGATGCAAGCGGTGGATGCGTATACGGGTGAGGACGCGGCCGATCGCGCCCGCCTGGAAATGACTCGCGATCAGAAACTGCGGGCAGTTCAGGACGAGGAAAAACGCTACCAGATCGCAAAGGACCTGTCCGATAACCTTACTGTCAGCTACAACACGTCAGAGGTGGTTATGGCGAGATTGCTACAAACCACCACGGCAAAGGAGCGAGTATACCAACAGGCGATCAGTTTCTTCGGCACCAACGAGACGGTTCTGACGGCGTTGAGCGCATCTTTTACCGGGCTGCATGGACTGCACGAAAGTACGGAGACGTTGAATGCGATGAAAGAAGGGATCAGCAAGAGTCTGGAGGATTTGGCGGAAATCGGTGGCAAGGTGCAGGAGGAGGCAATTAGAGCCGGCTACGGACCGACGATTCGATCCGATGCGGTGAAGAGTTTGGTGGATTCCGTCGTAAATTTTCAAGTGCGTTCGTTGGAGATTATTGAAGAAATGCGCCGTTTGAGTACACAAAATGCCGACGAGATTCGGACCGCGGTTGAAGAAGGGAAGCAACGTCTCGCGCGGCTCGTTGCCGACGGTAAAGCACTGCCATTGGCTGCCGACGTATAGCCGATTGGCATTTACTTTGGGGTATTCCCCTGTGTCGTTGATTCATGGTTGAGACAGATACCCCCACGGGTCGTCCGCTCGACGAAGTGATGCTGGCGATGGACGTTGTCGATACGCTGCGTCACCGGCAGATACTGGTGGAGCGCGAGCTGCAGGCCGATGATCGCGATAAGAAGCTGATCGAGCGGTTGCGGGAAATCTATCGCTCGCAGGGTATCGAAGTCGACGATCGGGTACTCGCAGAGGGCGTGACTGCGCTGGAAGAGGAGCGATTTGTCTATAAGACGCCCGCGGCTAGTCTGCAGGCCGGATTGGCACGGGTGTATGTGAATCGCGGCTATTGGATGAAGCGCAGCGGGATTGCGCTCGTTGTGTTGTTAGCAGGTTGGTTGGGGTATCAATTGCTCGTGGCCGGTCCGGAGCAGCGGCGTCTGGAGCAGCACACTGAGAATCTTAATACGGAAATTCGCGAAGCGAGTGCCAATCTCGGTGCACTACAACAGGATATCGATCGTTTGGAGCGCGCCTTACCGCTGGCGGCGGGTGGAAGTTCTCCCGGCCTTATTCAGGTGGTCGAGGCGCAGCGCGTGGCAGCCGATGATTTGCTCAGCGAGGCACGCGGCTTGTTGGCTTCGGCGGGCGAGTTGGAGCAGCCGGCGGATCTTGACGCTGATGACTATAACGCGCGCACCGCGACTATAGAGAGCCGCCTCGACCGGCAGAGAAAGCTAATCGCACGGGCAGGGCGCAATGTGGATAACGTTGCACAGATCCTGGTCACGATTACTTCGCTCAAGGGACTTCCGGCGACACTTAAGGCCGAACGTGACGCGATATTGGCGGAAGCGCGCGTCGAAGCAGTCACCGAGCAAGCGACAAGGCAGCACGATGGTGGGATAGCAGCGCTACGGGCCGGCGATGTCGATGCTGCTGCTGCCGCCGCCCGTGCACTCGTTGCAATGCGCAAACGGTTGCAGCAGGAATACGACATTCTTGTCGTATCCAGGGCCGACGAACGCAGTGGTGTATGGCGAATCCCGGACAATAATCCGAACGCGCGCAATTATTACCTGATCGTAGAGGCCATAGCTGCTGACGGTAAGCCCGTGACGGTGCCGGTCGAAAACGAAGAAGACTCTAAACTCTATCGCGTAAACAAGTGGGGAATACGAGTCAGCGAAGGCTTGTATCAACGCATCGCGGCCGACAAGCAAGACGATGGCATCATTCAGGAGCGGCGCGTTGGCATTAAGCGCCGTGGGTATCCTAGCCCCGAGTACAAAGCCGCCGTATCCGGCGGTGCGATCACCAGTTGGTAACGATGGAAATGTGGAGCGGCCGACAAACGCTGGGATCGCTCGACAAGGCGCTCGGCACAGTTCGTGGACAAATTCAAAAAGTTGATGCCGAAATCCAAGCCGCGGGTAAAGCCGTTGTGGCGCTTGAACAAGAGAAGATGCAACGCTACTCCCAATTGGCCAAACTGCGTCTCGACCAAATGATCAGCGGGGAAATCGAAGCGGGCTTGAATACCGCCGATCGGCGCGTGGCTGAGTTACTTGAACAACGGGACGAGGCACTGTCGAATTTACAGCATTCGCTCGATGCGGCGCAAAAGGAACTGGACGCGCTCGAAAAGCAACGTTCCCAGCATGGCGACCGCTTGGCGCAGGCCGCCGCGTCGCTCGACGCTGCCGAAGCTGCGACGCAACGCCGATTAGGGGAGGACTCTGCGTATCAACAGCAGCTCGTCAAAACGCAGGATGCCGATCGGGTTGCGCGGCACGCTGAAGACAAAACCCAGCAGGCCCTTGCCGATCGGGTCGAAAAGGGCCAGCCTTACGAAGCCGACCCGCTGTTTATGTATCTATGGGAACGCGGCTTCGAAACGTCCGACTACACCGCAAATCAACTCACGCGGCACCTCGACAAATGGGTCGCCCAGCTGTGTGATTTTTACAATGCACGCCCGAACTATTCTATGTTGTTGGAAATCCCACGGCGTATGGAAGCCCATGCCGAACACGTTCGCGGACTCGCCGATCGAGAGTTTTCGGCCCTGAAGGAACTCGAAAAACAAGCGGCAACCGCGGATGGTGTCGATGCACTAGGGGAAGCGCTGGATGTCGCCCAGCAGCAAGTCGATACGACCGATAATCTAATAAAGGGCGTAGAAGAAAAGATCCGTGGTTTGCTCGAGCAACGGGCTGATTTTGCGGCGGGTGATGACGAATATATTAAGCAATCTATTGACACGTTTACCCGCATTTTTCAGCGCGAAGACATTGACACCCTGTATCGGTATGCGCGGACAACATCGACGCTCGCGGACGACATTTTGATTCAGGATATCGCTGCGTCTGACGATAAGAAAGGAGAGCTGCAGGAAGCGCTTGTGCAGCACAGACGGATTCAGAAATCGAATATGCAACGAATGCAGGAACTCGAACAGTTACGGCATAAGTTCAAGCGTGAGCGTTATGACGACGTGCATTCTTCTTTCGGCAATACCTCGGTACTATTGATGTTGTTGAATCAGTTTCTGCAAGGGGCTGCATCGTCGGACGACTTATGGCAAACCATTCGGCGCGAGCGTCGGTATCGCCGTATTGAGGCCGATCCGGATTTTGGCACAGGAAGTATAGGACGCGGTAACAGTACCTGGCGCATGCCATTTCCACAGAGTTCCGGGCGCGTCGGCGGCATGGGTCGGAGCGGCTCGAGAGGAGGATTTCGTACGGGCGGCGGATTCTGATTCTGAAATTTTGTCGCTCCGTTCGCGGTCGGTGGTGACTCCGCCAAATTCCGGGCCTGACGTAAGAGGCGATCTATATGTGAAGAACCGCATTCTTGACAGGGCAGGATTGCTGAAAGTTCTTACTGTCCTGTTTTTTGCCGTTATCCTTTTTCGCTTTTTGACCAAGGCGGCCGACTTCAACATCTATTTCCTCGCAGCCGAGCGATTCTTGCACGGTGCCAGTATACACGTCATCGAAGTTAATCTTTTTAGCTACTTTACGGCGGCCGCATTGTTTTTTGTGCCCTTGGCACCGCTGGGATATGGTGCTGCCAAGATCGTTTTCTGCATATTGAGTTTTGCGGGGTTCATCATTGGTGTGCGCATAGTCAACTCTCATATATCGACAAACGAAGATCATGCCGGTTGGGCGTGCATAATTGCATTCGCGTTTGCAGCGCGATTTTTTCTGTCCGTATTCGATAATCAGCAAACCGATTTTCTAGTATTCGGTTTTGTCATGCTGGGGCTGCACTACTATGCCCGCAGCAGCTACAGCGCGGCAGTACTGTGGAGTGCAGGTGCAATTCTTAAGACGAATCCGCTCTTTGTTATATTGTTACCCATATTTCAAAAACGGTTCATGTGCGCCGCTGTTATGCTTATTTCTACCGCTGTGTTGGTAATGACTCCTGACCTGCTGCGAGTGGGAGTCATTCAACGAACAGCCGAAACGCCGGAAATAACTTCCATCGAATTGCCGCGAGTATTGGTCGACCGAAAGGATCAGTATCCGATGATTCGCCATCCTCTAATCGTACTACCGCATACACGGTTCGCGTATCTCAAAGAATACTTCTCGATAACATTTGGAGGTCGAGGGCAAAACTGGTGGGAAGATTCAGGCAATCACTTGAATCAGTCATTGACCCGGATTGCATTGTACTACTTGTCAAATAGGGTATCTGGAGTTGTTGTTTTTTTGACACTATGTGGTGCTTTTTCTCTCGCGTTGTTCAATCTTGTGCGGAGAAATCGGAATGATATTTTTGCACTCGGCTTGTTGTTTTACGCAGCGTTTGTTCTCATCGGGCCGGTGTCGTCCAAACCACACTTCGTTGTGATGTACGGCTTGCTGTTATTCGCTTGGCAAAATCTGTTTGCATTTTTCAGCTGGTCGAAATTGTCGCTCCTTGTGTTGGTTAGCGCCTCTCTTGGGTTAACCAGCCGTGGCGTGATGTCGTCTTATTCTGAGGATCTCGCTCTGGGTGGACATATCGGTATCGCCGCTCTGGCGCTCTGGATCTATGTATTTGTGTTGTTGTGGAAGAATTCGAGTACTCATATGCAATGAAACGGTTCCTGCCTATGGAAAATGAGTAGCTTCGCGGATTAAATTGCCGAACGCGTGCCGAGCCGACGAATCCGTGTTAACGATCGGAATCTGAGTCGATGACAGTATTACTGGGCTCGTCGAAACGCGATTTTGTGTGCGCCCAGGAAGTTCACTCCCATCCCTAATAAGACACCGATCAATAGCGCAACTATCTTGTGTCGATCGAAAAACGGCACGTATGTCGTCAGTAGTACGTAACTACCCCAGTTTACCACGAACCCAATAGCCGAAGTCGCGAGGAAAATGGGCCACTGTTTAAGCTTTGGAGTTTTTGGACGATGTGGAAAGGTGACGATGCGATTGCCGCCCCAATTCCACGACGCCGCGACGAAAAACGAAATCGCCCGAGCAACTCGATGATCCATCGAAAATACAAGTTGTAGACTAAGATAAACGGACAAATCTACAACGAATCCGGTGGCGCCGATCCCAGCGAATTGCAACAACTCCGAAAACCGTGGAAATCGATATTGATACAACCGTCTCAAGTGGCGGAGAAACGACAGTTGTTCTAGAAGGCCTAGTTTGCTGACTCCATTTTGACGCTCGGCAAAGTGTATTGGCACTTCGACAGGGTTGGTGAATTCACCTTTCACATAGATCTCTAATCCGATTTTGTACCCAATAGCGTTAAAACGTTTTGAATCGGGCACTTGGCAGCGTCTAAGCGCAAAGAACCCCGACATCGGGTCTCTAATGGGTGTGAGTGGTTTTACTAACCACGTCGGCAGACGAGAGTTCAATCGTCTCCAGGTAGTCCAATTGCCGTGAATCGAACCACCATCGACATAACGCGAACCCACTACAAAATCGCTTTGGTCGTCGATTAACAACTCCAACATACTCGGAATCGCCGATGGCGGATGAGATAAATCCGCGTCCATTACCACAATATACTGCCCCGAACTCTCTTCGATGCCTCGTACTACCGCCGTCGCAAGTCCGCGTTCACCGTGACGCGT
>JAOTWM010000173.1 GCA_029862885.1 Gammaproteobacteria bacterium | reverse complement strand
TCGAAAAACGTGTTGTCGAACTCGCAAAAACCCTACGCGAACGTCTCTCGGACATTCCCGGCGTTACGGTGCGCGACCGCGGTGAGCGACAGTGTGGAATCGTCACATTCGATAAACAGGGCGAATCGACGGATGTGTTGTCCAGCCGTCTCCAACAACACGATATCAATATTTCGATCTCCGAGATTGCTTCGGCTCGACTGGATTTCGGTGACCGCGGGTTGCAATCTTTGGCGCGGGCGTCGTTGCACTACTTCAATACCGATCACGAAATCGAGCGTTTCTGCGCGGCCGTTGAGAACCAATGATGGCGAATATGGCCGCCGATTTATTCCTCGCCGGCATGGCATACCGTACGGCTTAGCACCGCCCGGTTCTGGCAACGCCACCGCCAACGGGCCCGAATCTATTGACGCGCAAGCAGCCTATCGCGTCAAATAGCGCGGCGATGAACAGCCCCTACTCCGTTACCTCGCCGAAAATCGATCCGAGTCGAGGCGCGCCCGCATGCAAACCCGACGGCAGCCCCAACGACGAAGACCGCGTCGAGATCGGCCCAACCGATAAAGCATTCGAAGAATGGGCCGCACTCGGCATCACTCCGCCGAATCTGCAACACATGCGGGAAACCCGGCTAGAGCGGGTCTGCGGTGAGCTTCGGAAACGCGATTATGCCGGGGCGCTCGTATTCGACCCTCTGAATATCCGCTATATCACCGATAGTTCGAATATGCATCTATGGATCGCGCACAATCCGGCGCGCGCGGCGTTCGTGTCCACCGATGGATACATTATTCTTTGGGAGTTTCACCACTGCGAGCACCTTTCCTCGTACTTGCCATTGGTTCGCGAGGTCCGCTACGACGCGGCAATTTTCTATTTTCTCGCGGGCGACAAGGAAGAAAAAATAGCTCATAACTTTGCACAGGAGATCGACGCGATCCTTCGCGAACATTGTGGAACGAATCGTCGCCTGGCGGTCGATAAGATGGAAGTCGCCGGCATTCAGGCGTTACAAAAACTTGGCGTCGACATTAAGAGCGGGCAGCAAGTGCTCGAACATGCGCGCCTGGTCAAGGGGGTCGATGAAATCAACGCGATGCGCTGCGCTATGGCGACCTGCGAGATCGCGATGCAAGAAATGCATAAGGCAATACAGCCAGGAATCGCTGAAGTCGAGTTATGGTCGGTGCTGCACGCCGAAAATATCAAGCGCGGCGGCGAATGGATAGAAACCCGCATCCTAAGTTCCGGTCCGCGCACCAACCCGTGGATGCAGGAGGCGGGCCCCCGCAGACTTAGAGCCGGCGAACTGCTCGCGTACGACACCGACCTGATCGGCCCGTACGGCATGTGCTCGGATCTGTCCCGCACCGTACTCATCGGCGACGACCGACCGTCGGTCGAACAGCGTGATATCTACCGCATCGCCTACGAGCACATCATGACTAATATCGAGCTACTTAAACCCGGCGTGGGATTCCGCGAACTCACCGAGCGCGGACACAGGCTGCCGGAGGAGTATCGTGAACAGCGATACGGCGTGATGATGCACGGCGTCGGACTCTGCGACGAATTTCCTGCGATCTATTATCCGGAGGATTTTATCGATGGCGCGTTCGACTATGTACTTGAGCCCGGCATGACTATTTGTGTCGAGGTCTACGCCGGCGCGGTCGGCGGAAAAGACGGGGTGAAACTCGAGGATCAAGTACTCATTACAGAGGACGGTCACGAAAATCTTACCAAATTTTCGTTCGATGAAAGGCTCTTAGCGTAATCATTCGACGTAACCGCTAATTGCAGTAACCGAGACCCAACATCTATGAAAATCGGATTTATTGGCTTGGGCAACGTCGGTGCGAAGCTCGCGGGTAGTCTATTGCGCAACGGTTTTGAACTGACTGTACGCGATATCGACCGTGCGGCCGGCAATGCACTCATCGAACGAGGTGCAATCTGGGCCGATACCGCCCAACAGATCGCCGAAACGTCGGATATTATTATTACCTGCCTACCGTCACCGGACGTCTCCGCACAGGTCATGGAGACCAACGATGGTGTCATTGCGGGTTTGTCCGCCAACAAGGTGTGGTTAGAGATGAGCACGACCGACCAGGCCGAGGTCAAACGACTCGGTGCACTCGTGGCCGCGCGAGGTGCTATACCCATGGACAGTCCGGTATCCGGTGGTTGCCATCGCGCCGCCACCGGCAACATTTCAATTTTTACCGGCGGCGATCGCGCTGGATTCGAAAAAGCGCTGCCTGCCCTGACCGTCATGGGTCGGCGCGTTCTCCACACTGGCCCACTCGGCAGCGCGTCGGTGATGAAAGTCGTCACCAACTATCTGGCCGGCGTACAACTCGTATCGACCGGCGAAGCATTCATGGTGGCTAAAAGAGCGGGCGTCGATCTCGGCGTGGTATACGAAGCCATCCGTATCTCCTCCGGCAATTCGTTCGTGCATGAAACCGAGGGGCAACTGATCTTGAACGGCAGCTACAACATCAACTTCACGATGGACCACGAAGTCAAAGACGTGACTTTGTTCGACGAACTTGGCAAGAATTTCGGCGTACCTTTAGAATTGTCACCACTGGTGGTCGATATTATGCGCGATGGACTCAAACGCTATGGGCCGCGGGTTTGGTCGTCGATGGTCGTGAAACGGTTGGAAGACGCATGCGGCGCCGACCTGCGCGCGCCGGGATTCCCGGAAGTGCTTGTCGATAACGAGCCGGAACAAACGGGATTCGAGGTGACCGTACCAGGCGTGTGAGCCCGTATTTCATCGTTTTTTCTTTCTGTCACCGGATACGACGTAATAGGTCGCCGTCACCATGGCCACCGGCTCCGTTTCCTGGTTGCGATACAGAAATCCTTGCGTGGCACACAGGCGGTTACCGCGAAAGACCACGTTGGTTTTAGCCAGCAGATGATCTCCCAACTCAATGGGATGCAAGTAATTCACCTTGAGTTCGACGGTGCTCGTAAAATCATTAGGTTGCATGGTGGTGAACACTGCGGCGCCACAGGCATAATCCAAAAACGCGCTCACCACGCCACCGTGCACCCGGCCTGCGGCAGAAAGATGATCCGTTCGAATATCGAGCGTGGATTCAAAGCTACGCGAATCCCGGTCTACACTCGCGACCTCGTAACCCAGCCATTTGCCAAATTCGTCGGGGTGGGCGTAGTTAACCAAGCCAAGTTTGCCCTTAATATTGTCGTTAGTATCGCTGCTCATTCCTTTTTCACCCCGGGATAATGGTTCATCATTTGGGCCCGTAGCATAGTTCTCGGCTGCTAACGTTCCGATGCACGGCATAATCACTATTGCCGGCGATTCAAAATTTTACGGCATATCGGCGTCAATAATCACCATTGGCGTGCGAAGTCGTTGCATCCACACCAATCGGCACTACTCGGGCAGACCTGCTTTGCGCAGGCCTGTCAGATACGGTTCGAGTCCGCCTTCGTGTTTGGTCGGTAGTGCCTTTTTCAAATATGAGACAGTGAGATCAGTGTTTTTCCTCTAGCGCGACGGCAAGTGCGTTGTGTGCATCATCTAATCGATCGAGATTCGCGCTGGCTGCAGACGGGACTGCGTGGGGCCAATAACCTATTGAGCAAGGGCTTTGCATAGTCCTTTGAACCCATAAGGAGTGCGCCGTCATTCTCTTCTGCAAGGACGCAAGTGAATGCATGAACGCCGGTCAACGCCCACAACATGGGATCGCGTGGGCTAAGCGCGATTGCCTTATCGGTCATACCCTTGAATTCTTCAAGTCTGCCCGCCAGCGCGAATACGGCTGGTCCGCGCAGAAATCCTTCCAACATACTCAGCGTGTCGCGAGCCATCATTTCATGGGATTTGACAATTAGCGCTTGCCCCGCTCTGCTGTCAACGTCATGAATCGGGTAGCGATCGAGGTCAATGTAAAAGGCAAGGCACTCGTAATTATTGTTGTTAGCATCTCTATTACTCATCGTCTTAGGCACCGATGACACCTTGATTCAATTGTATTTCTGTACGGCCATAGAGCATAAGAAATAACCCAACATGTATTATGAAAAGAATTGACCCCATCACATTCGTTCACTTCTCGAAAACCATAGCACGCCCGCGCCCTGATCGTTTTGCGCGATACAAGGCAATATCAGCCTCCCTAATTACCGTTCTTATATCGAGATCCTCGTATCCCAACAGGCGTATCCCGATACTCGTGTCAATATTTAACGTCGTACCGTTGAATTCGATCGGCTCTTTGACTAAATCGATCAGCTTATCGGCCAATCGCAACGCGAAGTCGCGTGCTATTTGTTCATCAGAATCAAGATGACGAGCCAAGATTACGAACTCGTCACCGCCTAAGCGACCCGCGACATCCTCCGATCGTGTGGTAGATTGTAAGCGTTTAGCGACTTCGATAAGAACTTCATCCCCCGCTTCATGACCGTGATCGTCGTTTACAGCCTTAAACCCATCTAAGTCCAGCAACAGCACCGCACCACAAAACTTATGCCTGACGATTTCGGCCATAAACTTCTCGAGGTGTATCAGCACGAGTCGACGATTCGGTAATTGTGTTAACGGGTCCGTATGTGCCAAGTGCTTGATTTGGTCGAGCGCATCGTCTCGTGCGGCGACAAAAGGATTTATGACCCATATGTATAGCGGGGGGGTCGCGATCAACGCCAACAATGCGATATCGAGTACAGCTTTTGAAATTAGACTTAATTTAAGGGGAACAAAGCCAAGGAGTAACATAATCAAGAATTCTACGGACGCAACGATAGATACGATCCGCACGATCACCTGCTTGGTAGTGAGGGATTGCATACTTAAGGAATCTCTGCAAAAGTCATGAACGATCCATTTGGGCCCAAAATAATCAATCTCTGCGTTGCGAAACGCAAGAAATAGCTGGGCTATTACTTACGTTCCACGCCTTGATCTTGATCATTTTGAATCCCAACTTGATTCGCCCAGACTTATGCAGAGGTTCCTTAATTCGCCTACTCGATCACGGGCTCCGTCATCGCAAGCTTCAACACCGCGCGCTGCAATGCACGGTGTCGATCAAATAAATGGACGAATTCCGATTCGCGCCGGCCGCCCTTCGCTTTGACGACTTCCACCAGCGCGCGTTTGTTTGCCACGCTCCAGCGCGCCACCCCCGGCAACGTCAACAACAACGGGCTCCACCGGCCCCATACGAGACGTTGTGCTCGCGATAGACGTTGCCGTGAGGCGAGCCCCAGCAGCTCGGCCGCTTCCCGCGCACATTGGCGGAAGGCACGCTCGCGGTTGCTCCCGAAGCGGTGCGCGACCGCACCCAGTGCCGCAAGTCCGATGTTCTCGGTAGCAATACTACTCACCACGTCGCGGCGCGGTTTACCCGTGTACAAAAATAAATTATCGGTGGATAGTTTCTTCAACGTTGCGAGGTTGGACCGATAACCCGGCGTCGACTTCAATTTCGTGCGCTCCTCGGCCATGATTGCCCGCACCGCTCGATCCTGGGGTCGAAATCCATGTCTATGGTAGAACCAAAACGCACCTGACTTAAGTGCTTCGGGATTGTCTTGCCCCAGTTGTTGGGTATTGATGATGAATGTATCCGCGGCAAACAGGTGATGCATCATCGCCAGCGTCGTGATGAAGATATGCGAAGTCTCAGCACGGCGAAAGGTGTCAAATACGTTGAAATTGACCTCCGCAGAGTGAAACAAGGCACTGGCTTGGGTATATCCGATCGGCACTCCGTTTTTTAAAATGAGAAAAACATATAGCGTTTCCAACATCAGCCGGTGCTCCGGCCGCATGCCATAACACACGAACTGTAGGCCATCCGCGTAGCTAAGCACACGAACGTCATTCTGATCCGCGTTCATGAACCCGTACAGATCGCGGTGCCGAGTTACCATTTGGGCACGAGCTAAATCGATCAACCCTTGCCCGTCGGCCGCAGATACAAATCGAATCGCACTCGGTTTTCGCCGAAACTGCCCTTTGATGGCAAGCCTCGACCTTCGTGGCTTCGCCAGCTGTCGACAAAACGCGATTTTCGCCGCCCGATACTTAGAATGGGTGCGCGATGGCATATCGGCGGTGGGCATAAAGCGCAGCGGAACATCAAGATCTTCGAAGATCTTCTCGCGGGCGGCCGCATCCATGCGCAGCGCTGCAATACGCCTAATCAAGAAAGTGGCGTCCGTCTCGGTCGGACCCTTTAGTATGTTTATCCACGTCCGCTCCGACAGATTGAGCGTATCCAATGCCAGTGTCTCGGAGTACGGCAATAATAAATGCCACACTGCTTCCAGGTGCTTCTTCGTTTTGAATTCACCCCAGTCGATCGATATCGCGTTCGGCCAGCGCTCACATAGCCACTGCGCAGTCTGCCAGTAGAAACGATAATAGATCGACGTGCCGGCAACTCCGGTATCGGCAAGCGAGTTCCGATAGCGGATGAAATCCTTGCGCTGGGTGAAACCGATGAGCATACGTTCGACGGTGGCAAGCACTTCGCCGTTGTCTGGATAAGCTCGTATGAAGCACAGCAGATCATGCAGGCGGAGCACGTTATTAGCCGATGACAGTTGACTCCCTTGCAACGCGGCCAGAGTCAGTAGTTTCTCATCGATCACCGCCGTGCCGAACACATACCTCAGCCTTTCAATCTGTGCGAGCAATCTTGTCGATTGTTGGGTTGTTCTGTTCATTAAGTGCTGATCCGAAATTGGAAAATCGTAGGACACACCCCGATTACTGTCGAATATTAACGAACAGCTTCTTGGGATCCTGTCGTTTTCTCAAAACGGCTCATGTGGTTCACGGGTTGCGTTTCGGAGATGAAATGACGGGTTTAAGGGTAAATAGCGCGGTCTCGGACGCGTAACTTGTTTCAATCTCATTCGGTTATACCGGCCCGGCCCCGACGATTGCCATTCGTCGATTAGTTGATTGACTTACTATTTCCATCGCCTACGTCTTGATTACTCGGACACCAATTTCGCTCCATCGTAGTTGCGGTCTGGGGGAGCAACGGATCCGGCCCGGGTCTCGCGGTCGATACTGTGCCGGATGACCGATTATTTAACGGCAGCGGGGCCCGCAAAGTCTTACATACAGCTCATGTGCTTGGGGCCTTGGCAGGCAAGGATCTTAGGACTCCACAGACTCTTTATATAGGCAACAATATCACTGGCTTCCTTTTCGGAAATAACGTTCCGCCAGGCCGGCATGCGATTCGTTCTGCGCAAGCCGTCGAGTATCGCTTGTACGAGCTGTTCATCGCTATGGTGCCAGGCATGGGAAGTCTCATTGAGAGGCATCGCGGTAATGTATCCCGGCTTACGAATACTCCACGGAATCGATGGCTCCCCGACCCCATCTTTTTGATGGCAGACTCGGCAATATTCTTCATACAGCTTTTTACCGAGCGCGACTGTTTCGGGATCCGACATCTTGCCCGTTTCGGCGCCCGTCACGCCGCTGAAACACATCAATAACAAACAACCACAAATCCGAAATTTTCCGCGTATCGTCAACATGGTTTCATTCAAACTTATCCACGGCAATGGCAAGTGCCGAAGACGACTGATTTGTCTTTTCTTCTCGGACAATCACGATGCTCATTCGCGCCTCGAAGTCGAACGGTATTCGATCGAAAGTCGATTAGGCTACGTACGCCGCCAAACCAGCGTCTATTTATCTAATAGGTCATCGATCCAAGTGAGCGCAGCGACGGACGTTGAAAAACCGACGGTTGGAAACGCTAAGGCAGCCACGTGACGAAGGTCATCGGCGGTAAGCCCTTCGTCGAGACCTCGCCGCACATGCGAGTGTACCGCGCCCTCGGATCTTGCCCCGATCGCGAGAGCTAGCTTGACGAGTCGACAGGTCGGGCCGTCCAACGGCCCTGCTTGGGTACAAGCCTGTCCGAGCGCCTGATAGGCCTTCCAGATTTCGGGGTATTCATCCGCTACTTGCTTTGCACGGGATGGTAGTGTGTCTTTTGTCATCGTTTTCTCCTTATCCTTTTATGCCTTTACGGCATGTGGTGATTGCTTGTCAATTTTAGTACGGGTGTGGTCTAGACGACCATAAGCATTTGCGCCGGGGCCGGCCCAGGGTGCATGACGCAAGCATCCGCTCTGGCTGTTTTGGGTTTTCCTTCGGTAAGCCGTTCATATGATCCAAGTCAACTGCGCCCACGACCCGGGCTCCTAGGGAACCTCTGATTAATTCATGACCGGCTGGGCCCTTTCGCTGCGGCGCTAGTAGTCGTTGCGGGGCTCTCCGACACCGCCAGCACCGTGCCGCCGAGCGATTAGTCGGCGATCTATGAGGACCGCCCGTCGATGATGATGATGGACGACAGCAGAGTGCCCATGTTCGCCCAGAAGGACTGATGGTCGGCCAGCCATAACGGCGGGCGTGACCGAAAACGCCGTCCCGGGCATTGTCGCGATGTCCAGCCATGGCAGTATGGAAGATATGCCTCCGGGAGAAAAGCGCCCTTCGCCATCGATAAAGACACCCCGAACGAGGAGCTCAATTGGTGGAACGATGACCGTGCACACCCGAATTGGATCATCCCCAATGCACCGGAGCCGTTGAGCAGGCAGCTGCGCTGGATGGGTACGGTGGTGTCGGTGAGCAAGGCATAAGGCGGACTTACCTCTAGTGCCACCTCATAGAGGGGATTAAAACCAAACGTGATCCGGGGCAACGGATGCACACCGCGGCGCTCGAGGAAGGCACGACGTGCATCGCGTGCCACTATAACGTCTCCCTTAAGAGGCCAAGCGGCCGAAGGCTCTGCTCGACGCAATCGAGGGTGGCCAGCCCGAATTTTTCACCAAGGCGAATCCGATCTTAATAGCAATCATCAAAATTCAATCTGTTACGGCAGGTCTCGATTTGTCTCGATATAGACAGCGTGTCCGCCGCGAATTGAGGGCCAACCTGGATGTTGGGGCGGCCGCTAGCAGGACATCGGGTCGACAGTTGATCTCAATCATGAAGCCAACTCGCCATCTGGTCTACAAAGGAATTGAACACAGACCGATGGAGTCGGTCATGGGCTCGCCCGAATTGATTATCATTGTGGCCGTTATTGCTACCGTCGGCACCTGTGCGACGGACATCCTGGCCATGGGCCACAGGGGTGAAATCGACGATAAACACGGCATGCAGCTAAGTCGGCTTGCCGTTCCCAAAGGCGCGCAATAACGGCTCCATCTTTATTAGTCCCGAAAAGGAGAAACGATTATGCCCGCAAAAAAACTCAAGGAATTCTTGGACAATCACCACGTCAAGTACGTCACCATCCGGCACTCCCAAGCCTATACCGCTCGCGAGGTCGCCCAATCGGCGCATATCCCAGGCGACCAGTTCGCCAAGACTGTAATCGTGAAGGTCGATGGGAAAATGGCCATGGCGGTGTTGCCCGCACCCCATCATCTCGAGCCAAGCCGCCTGCGGGGCGCGCTGTCGGCAACCGAGGTGGATATCGCTAGCGAGAATGAGTTCTCCGGGCGCTTCCCAGGCTGCGAAACGGGAGCCATGCCGCCGTTCGGAAACCTGTTCGATATGCCGGTGTATGTAGCAGAAAGTCTCACCCATCAAGACCAAATCGCATTCAACGCAGGGTCCCATTCCGAGTTGATCAAGCTCTCGTA
>JAOTWM010000172.1 GCA_029862885.1 Gammaproteobacteria bacterium | reverse complement strand
CTGGTATCTCGGTTTTGCTCATTTACCTTCTCCTTTATCATAGAGATTATCGGCCTATAAGCAGTTACACAATTTAATTTACAGTCTCACACGATCTCCTCAAACCATCCTCTGCATAATGTCACCTATGTGTATGTCTACGACTCCACGCCTGACACGGTGGTCGTTGGATATACCGCTGGTTATTCCGGAAGTTATGTCACCGCTACCGATGTTGTCATGTTTGGCCTGGGATATTGGTTTGGTCATGATCATCACTATCACCATCACCATTATTACTACCCGAGTCATTTCTATGCTTACGGCGGCGCTGCCCGATATAGCTACAATTACGGCGGCTATCATCGCAGTACGAGTTACTATGGTCCGCATGGTGGAATTGCCGGCCGCGCGGGTTATAACTCAAGCACCGGGACCTACTATCGGGGAGGCATTGCCTCCGGGCCACACGGAAGTGCGTATGCGCTCAAGGCATACAATCCCTATACGAACCGTTCCGCTGGGCAAGTACGAGCCAGCACTCCGTATGGTTCATAGGGGCGAACGGCAGTCAGCGAATGCATCAATTGGGCGCGTGCCGGCCACCGCAGCAACAGCCAGCGCGCCGGATTCTTGGTCAACATGAAGCCCCCGATGCGCTGCTTGACGGGTTCGAGCTCGTCCACCTCGATATATTCATTACCCCGCAGTCCCAGATCCATCCACTGCTCGAGATCCCGGACACGGGCAAGGATCTCGTGGCGCACCTCATAGGGTTCCACATAGATAGATGACATCAACGTCGATTTGTGGTGGCGCTTCAAGTTGGGATTCTCGAATTTGGTCTACCTGGGGTCGTCCCAATCGAGCGTGACCCGGGCCGGTCCACCCAGATAACGAAAATCGATGATCGGCACCGCCTTGTGATAAGCGATAAACCCAATGGTGACCAATGCCCGTCCTTGCTCATCGAGCGGTGAAATGTTGACGAGTTCCTCAGGCCTGCCTATGAATGGATACACCAGCTCCACATACAGCACGAGTTTGTCTTCGGCGGCTTCCGGCACGCATTGCCGCGTAATCGGTTTGATCATACCGGCAAACGGTGACTGACGGTCCGTGCGCAGCCGCGGTTCTATCCGTTTCAACTCCGCCTGCAAAGGGTTACCGTCACCGGTTTCGATGCGCAGTTTATCGTTTGAAAAACGGTCCCAGCGTTCCGGTAACATTGGCCGGTCACTGGCAGTCTTTAACCAATCATCCGGGACAAGTTCTTCAAAGGTTACCAGATCCCCGATATACAGTTCCGGATTAACCTGGACATAATCGTCGAGGACGTAAATCTCGGCGATGTTTGGAGCCGTCTCGGCCCCAGTCAGATTGGTCCAGTCGGCGGCGGCACATCATTTTCCAGCGATTACGACGGAAAGTAATGTAACTCATAGGACCGTTGGAATTGTTTTCGATAAACGCGCGGTCGCTACCTCCATCGCTGGGCTGGAAACTAGTCTCCATGAACCGGGCTCGCTCAGCGCAGCACTTCCTGGCTGAAGTGCTTGGCATAGTCATCGAGATCTTCCCCAATTGACTCCCAGCTCATCTTTTTGTTCTTGCGAAGGCGGGTGACTCGTTCCCCGAGCCGGGTGACAACGACCATAGCCACACCTTCGCCTGATTCGGTGTCGACCAGCTCTCCCTCCAGGTAAGCGTCGGCCAGCGCATAGTCTTTACCGGCCAAGTTTTTTGCGCCCGTCACTGCCAAACCAGCCGGCGTATAGTTAAGGACGGACCGTTTCGGGCGCTTGGCCTTCAAATTGGTGATCGCCACATTCACCAGCATCACGCCCGGACCCGGCTGACGTACCACCTTTTTCTGCGTACCAACCCACTGTTCCAGACGACGACGGAAGTTAGCCGTCACCTCTTGCGCCTTGTCCGGCTGGATACCTTTATATTCCGAGTCCGGCGCCCACCACAGTTCGATGCCGCCGATCATTACCGCGCTGTAAAGCTCCGGATTAAAGTTAGCTTTCTTATGTATATAAACACCGGGGCGTTTCGAATCCGGTTGCAGCAGGGAGTAGTCTTCCAGGTAACCCGACTGGACGAAGCCGCTTTGCGCGAGCGCGGCAGCAACAAAAACCGCGCCAAAAACCGCCACCAGGATCGTTGGGATTATTTTCGATATACGCATGGTTATTATCTCCATAACTGGTTAGAAAAAGGACCGTTGAAACACTGATTGCAGAAATCGTGCCAAAGAAGCTCGTTGTCCCGGCTGACAGTCTAAGGCCTTGTAGCCATGTACCCTTCATCGTGCACGCGTAACTCGGCAGGCAACAAAAAAAGGATGAAATTGACGACATGTCGTCAGCGCGACGATATAGCGTAAGAAGAACAGTTTGAGTGGTCGAGTAAATCCGGAAATCGATACGGCAGCACAACGGCTGAAATCGCTGATATTGAGAATAATTGGTGCGGTTTTGTTATTTGCAGCTTTTCCATCTTGGATCGCAACGTCGTGGGTTTTAATCCAAGTATTTTAGCGGCCCCTCTCATCGAGAAATATGGTCGACCCGTCGGCGATCTCAAATCTTACAATCGCTTTGTTCGATGCCCCGGTGTAGGCCTTTCTCCGGGCCGAACAGCTCGGCCTCGACCAGGGATGCCGGCAGCGTGGCGTGACCTGACCGGCGATATTTGGTCCAGTTTGTGAGAGAGAATATGAACTCACTACAGAGGAACTGGACATACCAAGAAAGAGTTTTACTCCGGAACAGATCATCGCGAAGCTGCGGCACATTGAAGTATTGATGGCTCAAGGGAAGTCTGCAGGAATTGCGAGCAGGGAAGCTGGGACCAGCGAACAGACCTATTAGCGCTGGCGCAAGGAGTATGGAGGACTAAGGCTGGATCAGGCCAGGCGACTTAAGGAGTTGGAGAAAGAGAACCATCGGCTTAAGAAACTGGTGGCTGATCTATGGTATCCCCGAATATATCCGGTCAGATCACGGGCCGGAAATGACGCCGAAACAGGTCCGAAACCGGTTACAACAAATTGGTAGCCAGACGCTATTTATCGAATCAGGCAGCCCATGGGAAAACGGCTACAAGGAGAGCTTTAACGGAAAGCTTCGGGATAAACTGCTCAATGGAGAGATCTTCTACAACCTCAAGGAGGCCAAAAACATCGTGGAACAATGGCACCAGCTCTACAACACCAAACGCCCACATTCATCGCTTAATGTCGACCACCTGCTCCTGTAACCAGGTCAACAGAACCTATTCCATTTCATCAACCAATCATCGTGCAGTAATCTGAAGATACTCTCACAAAAAATGGACTAAAAGATCGGGCAGGTCAAAAGAGTGCTTCGACTTCTACGTCATTTTCGTTGATTGTCGAACCGTCCACCCACCAGCAGCGTCGCGGGTTACTCTATTATTCTGACACCCATAGCGGACCGTGCCGGAGTTTTATCGCATTTTGTCCAGCACCGTTGTGCTAAATGGTGCCATTCGCAACGAACGCCCCCGTAGGGTTTATAGAAAAATTATACAGTTACGTTTTCCCGGTCGAGATTGAACTCTATAGGGCATTTGGAAACCACGAGCAATCGAGCGGCGTACCGTCCGATCGGGTCCGGGAAATCCGTGGGCGGCCGTTCTGGAAAAAGATGACTGCGCGTGCGGCGTCCGGGCCGCGACGGTCACAGAATGTAAATGTACCATTGGGCCAGCCGGTGCCGTCCGGCCGGTAGCGTAGATAGTCAGGAGTTGCGGCGCCGAATTCCACGCCGGTCGAGTTTGCCAAGCGCTGTTGGGTTTTGAGCACGAATTCCGTCTCGTCGCGCTGATTGTTTCGATTCTCGTCAACAAACACGATCCAGCCATAGGACCATGCCTCGCCATCACAGTTTTCGCCGCCCAAACTGCGGCAAACAACAACAAACTGCCACCGTTTTAGAGCTTCGGTTCGGGCGAAAAACAAATCCGTATATAATGCATTGACCGCACTATTTATGCGGCGTTCGAGCGTAAATTTGGTAAAAGACGGAATCGTTGCGACCGATAGCAATCCCGTCAATGAAATGACGACGATCAATTCGGGTACGGTCACGCCGCGATAGTGAAACGGGTGAAGAAAGCGACCGTGGCGGCCACCAATTTGTGTGGTTTTGTCCATCTGAGCACCTCCGTGTGCTGCATTGTGGGTTCCGTATCCTGCGGAACGTTTGCCAACAATAACGCGATCGGTGGGTGACCGCAATCATTGTTTTGAGCCGTTTATATATTCAGCGCCTTACCGATCCGCGTTAGGGCCGAGTCCAATAGATCGAGACTGGTGGCAAATGAGATTCGCATATATCCGGGTGCCCCAAAAGCTGAGCCCGGAACCAGGGCTACGCCAGCGGATTCCAGTAAATGCTCCGCAAACTGAATATCGTCCCGGCAATTGTCGGATCGAGCGATAATGCCGGAGACATCCGGAAATGCGTAGAAGGTGCCCGCCGAATCCAAGCATCGCACGCCGTCGAATTCGTTTAGTCGGCCCACGACGACATCGTGTCGTTGCCGAAACGCATCGAGCATTGGAGCGATACAACCTTGATCGCCATTCAGCGCAGCAACGGCCGCCGCCTGCGATACCGAGCAGGGGTTCGAGGTGCTTTGGGATTGAATCTTACGTAGTGCGGCGACGATGGGCTCAGGAGCAGCCGCATAGCCAATACGCCAACCCGTCATTGCATAGGCTTTGGATACACCGTTGACGACAATAACCTGGTCGCGTAGTTGCGGACAGGCGTTGAGCACATTCACGAACGGCTCGCCGCTCCACAACACATGCTCATAAATATCGTCACTCAAGACTATGACTTGTGGATGTCGTACCAGCACATCGCCAATCTCGATGAGTTCCTGCGCCGAGTAGCAGGCACCGCTCGGGTTATTGGGGCTATTCAGAATCAATAGTCGTGTCTTGGCGGTGATGGCGCGCTCGATTTGCTCGGCGGTCACTTTGAAACCTTGCTCAAGACCCGCGGTGACGATAATCGGGACAGCGTCGACAAGGCGTACCATGTCGGGATAGGACACCCAATACGGCGCCGGAATAATGACTTCATCTAATGGATTTAGTAACGCCAATAAAACATTGAAAATGCTGTGTTTAGCACCCGAAGAAGCAATTATCTCGGCCGCTGAATATTCGAAATCGTTATCCCGTTTGAGTTTCGCGGCTATGGCAGCTTTCAATTCCGGGGTACCGTCTGCGGCGGTGTATTTGGTGGCGCCGGCACGGATGGCCTCGATCGCGGCCTCTTTAATATGGTCGGGCGTATCGAAGTCGGGCTCGCCGGCACCGAGGCCGATCACATCGTGACCGGCCGCACGGAGTTCGCGTGCACGATTCGATACGGCAATCGTTGGCGACGGTTTTACCGCGGCCAACCGTCGCGCCAGACGGTGGGGGTTTCTAGCAAGATCATCCAATGCGTTCACCTAAGGAATTGCCATTAATTGATGGCGGTAATTGTAACGTGTTCCGGTGCAATATTCGGCACAGGAGCCGGATTTTTGAGAATGGCCGGCGGTACAATCGGGGTTGGTCGAGGTATCGGCGATCGCACCAGCTAAGGTATTAAGGGCGATTTAGTGTCGATCGGCTCCACCTTCAAATTTTCGGCATGCGCGATTTTACCCTACATAGTGACTACCAGCCGGCAGGGGACCAACCCCAGGCAATTGCTGCACTTATTGAGGGATTGGGTAGTGGCGAGGCATTTCAGACTCTGTTAGGGGTAACAGGCTCCGGCAAAACCTACACGATCGCCAACGTCATCGCGACCGTACAACGCCCCACGCTGGTATTGGCACCGAACAAGACCTTGGCCGCCCAACTCTACTCGGAGATGCGCGATTTTTTTCCGAATAACGCGATCGAGTACTTCGTTTCGTACTACGACTACTACCAGCCCGAGGCCTACGTGCCGAGTTCGGATACCTTCATCGAGAAGGACGCGTCAATCAACGAGCATATCGATCAGATGCGCTTATCGGCTACCAAGGCGTTGCTGGAACGAGAGGACACGATTATTGTCGCCACGGTATCGGCCATTTACGGGCTCGGAGATCCCGCCGCCTACCACGATATGATTTTGCACCTTCGCGAAGGTGCGATTATGGATCAGCGGGCGATCCTGAGACGTTTGGCCGAACTGCAGTACACCCGTAACGAGGTGGAACTGCGGCGTGGCACGTTTCGCGTTCGCGGTGACGTGATCGATATCTACCCAGCTGAGTCCGACAGCATGGCGATTCGGATCGAACTGTTTGGCGATGAAATTGAAAAGCTCGCGGCATTCGACCCCCTCACTGGCGCCCTGGACGAGCGGCTCAATCGGACAACGATCTATCCGAAATCTCATTACGTGACGGCACGCGAGACAGTTCTAAAGTCTATTGAAGCCATTAAGGACGAACTTGCTGAGCGGCTTACTGTATTACGTCAAGCCGAGAAATTGTTAGAAGCGCAACGTCTCGAGCAGCGCACGTTGTATGACATCGAAATGATGCAGGAACTTGGATATTGTAACGGCATTGAAAATTACTCGCGATTCCTATCCGGGCGGGCACCCGGCGAGCCGCCGCCAACACTTATTGATTATTTACCGCCAAATGCGCTGCTGGTAATCGATGAGAGTCACGTGACGGTTCCGCAGCTCGGCGGTATGTACCGCGGCGATCGTTCGCGCAAGGAGACCCTGGTGGAATATGGCTTCCGGCTACCGTCTGCGTTAGACAATCGGCCGCTTCGATTCGATGAATTCGAAGCTATGATGGCGCAGACAATATTTGTTTCCGCGACGCCAGGGCCATATGAAGAACAAAAAACGTCGGCCATCATCGATCAAGTCGTGCGGCCGACGGGACTCGTCGACCCGGTCGTCGATGTGCGTCCCGTGGGCACCCAGGTCGACGACCTGTTGTCGCAGATTCGCGAGCGCGTGGCGTGCCAGGAACGTGTCTTAGTGACGACTCTTACCAAACGCATGGCAGAGGATCTGACGGATTATTTACACGACCATGACGTTCGCGTGCGTTACTTGCATTCCGACATCGACACCGTGGAACGGGTTGAGATCATCCGCGACCTGCGAGCCGGGCTGTTTGATGTGTTGGTGGGCATCAACCTGTTACGGGAGGGACTGGATATACCCGAGGTGTCGCTGGTGGCGATCCTGGATGCCGATAAGGAAGGATTTTTGCGCTCGGCACGTTCGCTGATTCAAACCATCGGGCGCGCCGCGCGCCACCTGCATGGCCATGCAACTTTGTACGCCGATACCGTTACTGCGTCGATGCGACGGGCGATCGATGAAACCGAGCGCCGCCGCGAAAAACAACTCCAGCATAATCAACTGCACGGTATTACGCCGGCGGGGATAACCAAGGCGGTGCGGGATATTATCGACGGCGTGGCTGGGAGCAAATCCGGCCGGCGCCGTGGGCACGTGGAGGACGGGGTATTAGGGATTGCGGAAGACCTTCGAGAATACTCGACGATGAGCGCCAGACAACTCGCGCCGATTCTAAACAAGCTTGAAAAACAAATGTACGACCACGCCCGTAACCTGGAGTTCGAACAAGCCGCTCGAATCCGGGATAAGATACAGGCCTTGAAGGTCGGCGCATTTGGGGTCGCCGCAAGCGGATAGACAACCCCGTTGGGGTCCGTAAGCGCCGGTAAATTGAACGGTCAAAGGCGAATGTGGTATGTTCCGCCGCTCGCCTGATGGGGACAGCCCCCAATTTTACCGAGCGGCATCTTGGAGTACGGTTCCAGTTTTGAAAATTGGGGTCTGTCCCCTAAAGCATTAGGCGCGTAGCTCAGTGGTAGAGCACTACCTTGACATGGTAGTGGTCGGTGGTTCGATCCCACTCGCGCCTACCATAAAATCAATGACTTGCGGTGAAGGCAATTCTTCGGCTAACACGCAGGTAGCACGCAAGTCATTCCTCGATGGCTCATCACGAAGAATAAGAGGGCGTTTCACCCTCGCGTGTATGTCGTCGAATTACCCAATTGTCTCCTGGAAACATTTCGCGACGCTCTTGTAGATGTGTCGTGTTTATTCATTTCGCCTTAAACGTTAACTTGTCGGTACCGCTCATGGTGCTCAGAATTGAATTTCTGGTTCGCGAAACATTCAGCAGAAGATATTCAGACTTTTGGTTTGGAACAAAAGATTTCATACAAAATCGCCAGTGCAAACGGTAAGCCCCAAAACAGGAGGGGCTCGTAGAAATAGTTCGACAAAGACTCCAGGGCCTCCCAGAATACGAGCCAGTCCATAATTGTGATCTATGCTGTACCGGGTCTCAATTCTCAGCAGCCCGCTTCTCAGATTCAGGATGCACGTCGTTTAACGATCGCGTTG
Organism: Gammaproteobacteria bacterium; assembly: GCA_029862885.1. Taxonomy (GTDB): domain Bacteria; phylum Pseudomonadota; class Gammaproteobacteria; order Arenicellales; family JAOTWM01; genus JAOTWM01. The sequence continues at coordinate 1,289 of JAOTWM010000172.1, read as the reverse complement.
AATCGGCCGCGGGATTCCTTTTGGAATGAAAGCGCCCACCTGTCGCCGGTAGCCGCGATATTCCTCTCCAAAGATTCGGATCAAGCGTCGCTCCTCGTAATAAGCTCCAAGGATCATGTAAAGGGTATACATAAACAGAAAGATAATGTTGTTCCTCGATGGCCCGCTCGTGATTAGAAATAGGAAGCCCCCGATTAGCATGGGATGGCGGATCCAGCAGTAAAGCCCGTCAACAACCAGTCGATGCGTGCCGAACAGAACGATTCCCGATCCCGCCGGTACTTTCCCACGGAGAATTCTGGCACCGAGCCACGCCTGCTTCACTCCCCAAAACTCCAAGTAATCGCTCTGCAGAAAAGCGGTGTAGATGAGCGCGATGGACGACAGGTGTAAAACGACAATTACACGCCACAACCAATCCGGATAGTTGATCAACCACACATTCGCGTCGGGGTGCAGTCCCCAGTGAAATATGCTAATCACTTGGTATAGGCTCACGTAGCTGATGGCGCAATAAATCAGGCGCCAGAAATGTTCGACGAAAAACAGGCCGGCCCAGCCCGCTAGCCAATTCTTGAACGCCTCTTGGGCGCAAAACGAATGCAATACGCCGAACAAGAGAAATGCAGTAATCGAGATGTGGTAGTCAGTGATTATCGCGACAATATTCATATCGTTCATATGCATCGAAATATGAGCAGCCGAGTGAACGATTTGTCGAGGCGTTGGTCTTTACGATATGAAGCGCGGCGCGTCTAGTATAATATAACACTGCGATCGACGGTCCGAGCAGGTTAAATGCTCATCATTATCGGCAGCGGAGGTTTTGACATGTTGTACCGTACCTTTATTGTTGCACTACTGATTTTTGGGATCGGGTCCACCGCGATGGCTGCGGGCTCAACCAGTTCTTCAACTCCGGCAGCAACTCCCTCGAAATACGATCAGGCCGTCGACGCGGTGGACTCAGGGAAGTACAAGCGCGCAGCACGCTTACTGGAGAAAGTCGTCAAATCTGAGCCGCGCAATGCCGACGCGTGGAACTACCTCGGTTTCAGCTATCGACATTTGCAAAAACTTGACGAATCGCTGGATGCGTATCAACAGGCACTCGCCATCGATCCGAATCATCGCGGCGCCAACGAATATCTCGGCGAGCTTTATCTTATGACGGGTGATGTTGCGAAGGCCAAGGAACGTCTCGAAGCGCTAAAACGAATCTGCACGTCCGGCTGCGAGGAGTACGACGATCTAGAAGGTGCGATTAAGGCTCACGCGTCCGGTTAAAC
>JAOTWM010000698.1 GCA_029862885.1 Gammaproteobacteria bacterium | reverse complement strand
AAGGAGCTACGTGCCGTATCCTCAGTGCACCCGGAACCGGTCAGTATCGTCGCGCGCAAAGACTCCGGCATCAATCACGTGAGCGACCTGGTTGGTAAGCGCGTCAATATCGGTAATCCGGGTTCCGGTACCGAGGCAACCTGGAATGTCATGTGGCAAGCCATGGGCCATACCAATGATGACTTGAAGCTCGCGGCGCAACTAAAGTCGGCGGAGACGCCGCAGGCATTGTGCGACAACAAAATCGATGCGTTCTTCTGGCTGGTAGGAAATCCCGCTGCGCTAAACAAGGAAGCGACGACGACTTGTGACGCCGTTATGGTTGAAGTATCGGGAGACGCCATAGACAAACTTGTGGCGGACAACTCTTTCTACCGTTATGCGACGATTCCTGGTGGCATGTATCGCGGTAACCCCGATGATATTAAAACCTTTGGTGTGGGTGCGACATTTGTCGCTTCGTCTAAAGTGCCCGAAAACACGGTTTATGAGGTCGTCAAAGCGGTATTCGATAATTTCGATGCGTTCAAGAAATTGCATCCGGCATTCGGTAATTTAAAAGAAAGCGAAATGATTAAGGATGCCTTGTCCGCGCCGTTGCATGACGGTGCAATGAAGTACTACAAAGAACGCGGTTGGATGTAGAAATTGCGAAAAATGGGGGAGCTTTGCTCCTCCATTTTTTGTAACGCTTAAGATATCGATGCGGCAATAATGCCGTATCACCATTGGCAACAGTCCAAGGGGGAGCGATGGAGATACGCACCACCCTGATGGGCCGGTCTGCGTTTTGGATAGTCGCGGTTCTGATCGCGATGCCGACCCCCATTCCAGCGGCCGATATCGTCATCGGCACAGGTTTAAGCGCCGATGTGCAGTACAGCGTCGGCCGTTCGATTTGCCGGCGGCTCACGGCGTCCGGCACCGCACGTTGCGAGGTGCTGCGCGTGCTGGGACGCGATGCGGCGGAACCGTTGGCGGTATTATCCAATGTTCGCAATGGTGCTATTGAGGTCGGAATCGTACCTTCGGATTGGCATCATCATGCGTTTCGCGGGACCGGTCCGGCAACGTTTATAGATATTCGTTTCGACAATCTGCGTTCACTGTTTTCGCTACATGGCCAACCATTTACGATCGTCGCACGCCGTGACGCCGATATAAATTCCGTACAGGACCTTGCCGGCAAGCGAGTGAATATTGGCAATCCGGGTTCCCCGCATCGTGTGGTCATGGAACTGTTTATGCAGGCAAAAGGCTGGACCGAAGACACGTTTCAGCTTGCTGATGAACTGAATGCGGCCGAGCAATCTCTCGCACTGTGTCACAACCGGGTACAAGCGATTGTCAGTACGGTATCCCACCCGGATTCGGACCTTGCGCTGATGATGAAACTCTGTCATGCGCGAATTGTTGCTGTGGCGGATGCCGACATTGAACGAATGATTTCCAAACACGAGTTTTTTGCCCGGATCAATATTCCGGCGGACTCCTACCCTGATTTAAATGCCGCCGTGGCGACGTTTGGAGTGAAGGCGACCGCGGTGACCTCGACAGACATCGACGACGATACGGTATACAGTGTCGTTAAGTCGGTGTTCGATGGTCTCGAGGCCATCAAGCAACAACATAAATCGCTTAGGGGTTTGAGCCCGGACGAAATGACCAACGCCGGCTTGACCGCGCCATTGCACCCCGGGGCACTGCGGTATTTTCGCGAACATGGGATGATGTAGCGGGCGCCACAAGAAGCTGATCCGGCCAAAGTGGCGGTGAGACCGATAAACCGGGCCGCCAAAATCTGAGGAACCGACGATGACCGATACAACAAACGGCGAGCCGACTGCAGCCGAACATCAAGAGCTGCAGGACATGATCGCCGAGGCCGATACCGGGGGCCGTAAGCCGGCCGGTATCCCCGCGAAGGTACTGTGGGTCGTGCCGCTGATTTGGTCGCTGTTTCAGCTCTGGTACGCGTCGCCGATGCCCTACATCGTCGAGGCCGCGATCCTCAACAGCACCGAAGTGCGGTCGATCCATCTGGCCTTCGCGGTATTCTTGGCTTACCTGGCGTATCCAGCGTTTAAGGGCTCGCCGCGCCGTTATATCCCCGTTCTAGATTGGGTGCTTGCGCTCGTTGCCGCGTTCTGTGCGGCCTATATATTTCTGTTTTAC
>JAOTWM010000697.1 GCA_029862885.1 Gammaproteobacteria bacterium | reverse complement strand
CCGCGTAAATTAGCCGCTATCCTGTATGCAGATGTTGCTGGGTACAGTCGGCTGACTGGAGACGATGAAGATGCAACTCATAGAACACTCAGTGAATATCTAAATCTTATCTCTCAGACTATTGACTCCCATCGTGGAAAGGTAATGCACTACGCGGGAGATGCTGTGCTTGCCAAGTTTGAGGCGGTAGTTGATGCTCTTTCCAGCGCTAAAAATATCCAGCAACTACTAGCAACACAAAACGAGACGCTTCCAGAAGAACGAAGGGTGTATTTTCGTATCGGTATTAATTTGGGCGATATAATTGAAGACAGAGGCGATATCTATGGTGACGGTGTGAACGTCGCCGCGCGCCTTGAGAGTCTTGCCGATTCAGGAGGTATCTGTATCTCTGATGCCGTGCGCTCGGCGGTGAAAAAGAAACTCGACCTTGACTATGAGGACATGGGCGACCAGGCTCTGAAGAACATAGACGAGCCGGTGCACGCCTTTCGTGTTAAAGGATTTAAAGCGGGCGTTGCCGACACATCGACGAACCGCCCCCGACAAGGTAAATCAACGGAAAAACCTTCGATTGGCGTGCTGCGGTTCCAAAACCTGAGTAAGGAAGGTGATGATGATTTCTTTGTGGCTGGGATCACCGAGGAGATTATGTCCGGTCTCAGCCGTTACCGGGAGATTGTGGTTGCTGCCCTTGGATCATCCCTATTGGTAAGTGAACAGAAACTTGATGCAACAGAGGCAGCGAAAAAACTGGGTGTGCAATACATTTTAAACGGCAGTGTGCGAAGAGCAGGAGACCGTGTACGGGTTCTTGCCAGTCTTGTAGAGGGTAGCTCGGGGCATCAGATCTGGTCGGAACAGTATGACCACGTGCTGGACGATATCTTCGAGGTACAGGACGAAGTGGCACAGAAAATCGTGACCATGCTCTCGGGCAAGATTGAACAGTCTGATCGCGAACGATCACTTCATAAGGACACCGATAACCTGACCGCCTACGAATGCATGCTGCGTGGCAGATATTACTTTGGCGATTGGCATGGGTCGGAAGATGACGTAAGACAAGCCCGCGAAATGTTTGAAAAGGCCATAGAACTCGATCCAAGGTATGCGGCGGCTTACGCCGGGCTGGCAGCCGCCTACCTCGAGGACTTCGACCACAGTTGGTGGGAAAATCCCGAAGACTCAGGTAACAAATGCTTGGAGCTGGCCCAGAAATCGATCGAACTAGACGAAGATGACAGCTTTGCCCATTTGGTGTTGTCAGCGGCTTATTGGAAGGTTAAATCAAATTTTGATCTCGCCAAGCGCCAGCTTGAGGCGGCTATCCAACTCAATCCAAACTATTACTGGAACTACTGTTACGGTTGCTGGTTTACAGCTTGTTATGGCGACATGGAAACCAGCATTTTGCAGGCCAAAGAAGCGATACGTCGCAATCCATTACTACCCGATGGCTGCCGATACACCCTTGGATTTTCGGAATATCTGGCAGGAAATTATGAAAACGCGATTAACACAATAACTCAAATTGCGAAGCTGGAGCCTGAAAGTTATGCCTGCCTTGCTGCAAGCTATGCGCAGCTTGGTCGTGTCGAGGAGGCGAGAAGAGTTGCAGAGGATTGTGTCGAACATACTGCCGAATGCACCAAGAGCGTATCGGGGTGGCGTGAATATTGGGCTAGCTGTTTAAACTTTAGAGAACAAGGTCCTGTCGACCATTTAATTGAAGGACTGGACAAAGCGGGCTTGGTTAAGCACTAAAGGATTGACACAGAATTTCTAACACTCCCCAGGATGCTAATCAACAAACCCTATCAATAACAGCAGATTGTCTCAACCGTACTCACCGAATCCTTTACATTAAATGTTCTCGATTCGGAAACTAACCCCGGGTCGCGAGTTGGGGATGTCAGATCCTGTACAGTCATTGTTATATCACTGGCTTGTGCATTTGATTGATCGATAAGGTTACAACCTTGAATGGCACCGTTAGCGTCAAGTTTAAATATCGAGTCACCGATTGGCATGATATACCCGCCGTCAGATGTCTCGTCAAATAATCCGGGGTAAGTACGTGAACTTTTATATATTCGTTGCCACTGAATGTTTCTACTAGCATCGAGTTTGAGCATCCATGCGCTCCGGTTTGCTGTACCAGAAGGTTTGGTGA
>JAOTWM010000696.1 GCA_029862885.1 Gammaproteobacteria bacterium | reverse complement strand
CGGGTATCGGATTCAGCCATACGGCGTGATCGTAAACCGCCACCAGGCGCCGTGCCCACACGGCCCCTGCCTCTTCGTTCCAGTGCTCTACGCTCCCCCCGGGCACTGTGATCTCATAGGGGCTCATAGAAGCATCGCCCACGAACACGACTTTATGATCCCTTCCGAATGTGCGCATGAGCTCGACGAGCGGCAGCTTCTCGGTATGGCGGCACCGGTTGTCGCGCCATACGGCCTCGTAAATAAAGTTATGAAAATAAAAATGCGCGAGATGTTTGAATTCGGATCTGGCCGCCGAAAACAGCTCTTCGCACACCGCGACGTGCCGGCTCATCGAACCTCCGGTATCCAGGAACAGCAAGACTTTCACGGCATTGTGACGTTCCGGCACCATGCGGATGTCCAGTAGCCCGCCACGGCGGGCCGTAGACCGGATAGTATCGTGCAGGTCAAGCTCCTGTCTGGCGCCCTCACGCGCGAAGCGACGCAGCTTGCGCAGCGCAAGCTTCAAGTTGCGCGTGCCCAGTTCGACCGTGTCGTCGAGATTCTTGTACTCCCGGCGATCCCACACCTTGACGGCGCGCTGATGCCGCGACTCTGCCTGGCCGATGCGCACGCCTTCGGGATTGTATCCGTATCCTCCAAACGGCGAAGTGCCGTTGGTTCCGATCCACTTATTGCCGCCCAGGTGACGTTCGGTTTGTTCGGCAACTCTTTCCTTGAGGGCGGTCATCAGCGCATCCCAACCGCCGAGACTCTCTATCTGCCGCATTTCTTGTTCGCTTAGCAGCAGCGCGGCCTGTTGCTCCAGCCAGTCTCGCGGGACTTCAGCCGGCACCCCGTCAAAGAGCTCCTGCATCCCCTTGAAATGGACACTGAACACAAGATCGTATCGATCGTAGTGCCGCTCGTCTTTCACCAGGCAAGCGCGGCCCAAATAATAAAACTCGTCGACCAGAAAACCCGCTACCCGACGATCGAGCGCCTCAAGAAAGACCAGATACTCAGTAACAGAAACCGGAATATCGGCTTTTCTCAGCTCATAAAAAAACTCAGCGAGCATCGCGCCGATTCAAAAACACCAGACGTTCGAACAAATGCACATCCTGCTCGTTTTTCAGCAGAGCTCCATGCAATGGGGGAATGACCATGCGCGGTTGGTCACTCTTGAGGACCTCCCTCGGGACATCTTCCGCCACCAACAGCTTTATCCAATCCAACAACTCAGACGTGGAGGGTTTCTTCTTCAATCCAGGAACTTCCCGCAAATCGAAAAATACTTCGAGCGCGTCACGCAACAGGTTTTTTTTGAGATTCGGAAAGTGAACCTCCACAATACGTTCCATCGTCGCGGGGTCGGGAAACTTGATATAATGAAAAAAGCAACGCCGCAAAAACGCATCCGGAAGTTCTTTCTCGTTATTGCTGGTAATCACAATGATTGGTCTGGTTTTTGCGAGTACCCGCCGCTTAAGCTCGTAGACGTAGAATTCCATGCGATCCAACTCCAACAGGAGATCGTTGGGAAACTCGATGTCCGCCTTGTCTATTTCATCGATGAGCAAGACCGGCTGCACATCGGTTTCAAAAGCCTCCCACAATTTGCCTTTGATTATGTAGTTGGCAATATCGTGAACACGTTCGTCACCGAGCTGTGAATCGCGCAGACGCGCCACCGCATCGTACTCATAGAGTCCTTGCTGGGCTTTGGTCGTGGACTTGATGTGCCACTGGATCAGCGGTCGGCCCAGACTTGCACCAATTTCCTCGGCAAGCTGGGTCTTGCCGGTACCCGGTTCGCCCTTGACCAGCAGAGGTCGGCCCAGAGTCACGGCGGCGTTGACCGCGAGGCTGAGGTCCGGGGTGACCACATAACTGTCGGTACCGTCAAAACGTGGAGATTCGGGCATACGTCCGCCTTTTCATGATTTGAACCGGGAGTTAACGCTAAAATTCTAACCGATTGAACGCCTGGAAGCCCGTGAACCCGATGAGGAATACTCCAATACTGACGTTGATTACCCGTTTTGTCGCGATCTGCGCGGTCGTATTGTCAATCGGGGGATGCGCCTTGTTTATACGCGAGCCCGGCATCGGAAGGACCGTGAACTGGAGTGAATTGGAGGGCTGGAACACCGACCGCCACGCCCAGGCATGGCCCGCTTTCTTGCACAGCTGCGC
>JAOTWM010000171.1 GCA_029862885.1 Gammaproteobacteria bacterium | reverse complement strand
CCCGACCGTCACACACCAACAGGTGAAACACGTGCTTTGCTATATCCAAACCCATCGTTGTAATCTGCATCTCGGTCTCCTTCTTCTTTCGTTGATGGAAGTAACACATCCCCATCATGGCGCATTACGACGCCGAATAATAAACAGGGAGGAGACCATTACATCGGCCTACGTTGATGTTACGATTATCTCGATGATCGTCGAACCCGTAGGCCGGATAGAGCGTCAGCGAAATCCGGCGTTATACGTTCGAGTCGGCAAACGATTGTTTCCGGCGCGTGACAAATTCTTGCAGTGCTTCGTCTATGCCAGCGTCGATAGGCGGTGCTTCGTATGCCGCCAACATTTCTTTCCAAATTTTATTGGCACGTGCTTCGGCGGTGAGACTGCCGTCGGCTTCCCATTGCTCGAAGCTGTTGTTATCGGCGATCGGGGATCGATAAAACGCAGTTTCGAAATTGGCCTGGGTGTGGGCGCAGCCAAGGAAGTGCGTGCCGGGGCCAACCTCACGGATCGCGTCCATGGCCTGACCGTTTTCGGAAGTATCGATGCCACCCAAGAACACCTGCATCATCGCGGCTTGATCGGCGTCCATGACAAACTTTTCGTAGCCCATGGCCAATCCGCCCTCGAGCCAACCGGCGGTGTGTAGCATAAAATTTACCCCCGCCATCATCGCTGCTTGTAATGTGTTGGCGGACTCGTAAGCCGCTTGTGCATCGGCGACCTTCGAGGCACACAGGCCGCCACCGCTGCGGAACGGCACTCCGAGTCGTCGAGCGAGTGCCGCGGCGACATATAGCACCAAGGCCGGTTCCGGGGTGCCAAATGTCGGAGCGCCGGATTGCATTGAGATCGAACTTGCAAATGTACCAAACACGACGGGCGCACCGGGGCGCACCAACTGCGTGAATGCCATCCCGGCCAGCGCTTCTGCAAAAAGCTGTGCGCAGGTGCCCATGACCGTGACCGGCGACATTGCGCCGGCCAGAATAAACGGCGAGATCACAGTTGCTTGATTATTGCGGGCGTAGACTTTTAACGCGCCGAGCATCGTCGCGTCGAACACCATTGGCGAGTTGGCATTGATGAGGCTTATCACCACCGCCTTACGGTCGACAAAATCCTCACCGAATACAATTTTCGCCATATCCACCGTATCTTGAGCTCGCTCCGGGGCGGTGACGGAGCCCATGAAGGGCTTGTCGCTATAGCGGATATGGCTGTACACCATATCGAAGTGGCGTTTGTTGACCGGCAGATCGACGGGCTCGCAAACAGTGCCCCCAGAGTGATGTAAGCCCTCGCTTACGTAAGCGAGTTTCACGAAGTTTCTGAAATCCTCTATCGTCGCATAACGGCGGCCTTCGTCCAGATTACGTATGAAAGGCGGTCCGTAGGCCGGCACCAGCACTGTGGCGTCGCCGCCGATCTTGACGCTGCGGGCCGGGTTGCGGGAGTGTTGGATAAATTCTTTGGGCGCAGTGGCTTGAATCAGCGAGCGGCACAGGCCCCGGGGAAATCGGACCCGCTCACCATCGACATCGGCGCCCGCGTCCGTCCATAGTTTCAATGCTTCGGGATCGCCATTGAACTCAATGCCGATTTCCGCGAGGATCGTTTCGGCATTGGTCTCCACCAGTTCCAGCAACTCATCGCTGGCGAGCTCGTAGACCGGAATGCGGCGCGTAATGTACGGAATTCGCTCGAGCTGTGGTTTCGCGCGGGCTGCCCGGCGCGCATCTCGTGCGCTGCCGCGGTTACGGCTGCGACGTTGGTCGCCCATAGCGGTATCTCTTCGGTGGTTGTGGGATGATTCAGTATCGGATGTGGGGTCAGTGACCGTCTGGCCGCCGCGCGACTCGTGGTTGTGTCTGCGCGTCATGGAGCATTTCCACGAAACCCGGTCGCTGGCGACCAAGCGGTGCCGGAATTGCGCGTTACACTTGGCCCTCGTTCGGCAACAATGTAGAAATTATGAGTCCGTTACGAGTTTCCAGTACTCAATGTCGAGAGGGCAAGGTTGCTGAAGACGTATGCGTGCGTGCTGGTAATTGGCGGTGGCGTAGTGGGTGCAAGCACGCTATACCACCTTGCCAAGAAAGGTCGGAGCGATGTGGCGTTGTGTGAGCGCACCGAACTTACCGCCGGATCGACCTGGCACGCGGCAGGGTTGCTTACATTGTTCAATATAAGCTATGCAGTCGGGCAGTTGCACAAATACTCGGTGGATTTATACAAGGGACTCGAGGCGGACACCGGGCAAGCCGTCGGCTTCCACAGTAATGGGCAATTTGCGTTTGGCCTGCAATCGTGACCCTTGAGGTTGAAGGGGTCGGTGATGCCGATCCGCTCGGTAACGAGCCATTATGGCAGGGTGCACAGATGGTGGGGCGGGCGACGGCCGGGACCTACGGCCACTGTATCGGCAAAAGCCTCGCCATCGGGTATGTGCAGACCGGGCTCGGTGCACCCGGCACTGAGTTCGAAATCGAAATTCTCGGCGAGCGTTATCCGTCGCGGGTCATTGCCGATTCGCCCCACGACCCCGAGAACGCACGGATGCAGGATTGAGCCAGGCGGTTCAGCCCGCCCGTTGAGATTTTTTCGCTACTGCCGGAGGTTTTTTGTCGCAAAAACCATTATCATTCGCGCCCCAGAGCCGGCCGGAGTCGACCAGGACGTTTGGGCGGCCACGGCGCGCCCAGCGCACAACATCAACGTAAGCGTAACTTGAAACTCGGTAGCACTATGAAAGTACTCGTACCAGTCAAACGTGTCATCGACGCCAATATTAAGGTCAGAGTCAAGGCCGATCAGTCCGGTGTCGAACTTAATAACGTCAAGATGGCGATGAATCCATTTTGCGAGATCGCGGTAGAAGAGGCGATTCGCATGAAAGAGGCCGGTAGTGTCGAAGAAATAATCGTAGTCGCCGCCGGGCCCGAAAAAAGCCAGGAAACATTGCGTACGGGTCTGGCGATGGGTGCTGATCGTGGCGTGTTGATTACGTCGGATACCCCGTTGGAGCCGCTGTCCGTCGCCAAATTGCTAAAGGCGGTGGTAGAGAAAGAAGGCACCGAGTTGGTGCTTATGGGTAAACAGGCGATCGACGGCGACAACAATCAGACGGGACAGATGTTATCGGCCTTACTGGGATGGTCGCTTGGCACGTTTGTTTCGACAATCGAATGCAATGACGGTGGTTATAAAGTCGTTCGCGAAGTCGACGGCGGTCTCGAATCGGTTCAGCTCACGAAACCCAGCGTCATTACCGTGGATCTGCGGCTCAACGAACCTCGCTATGCGTCGCTGCCAAACATCATGAAGGCAAAGAAAAAACAAATCGATTATTACACGCCGGACGATCTCGGGGTCGATGTGACGCCGCGTGTACACGTGTTGAAGGTGGTGGAGCCGCCACCGCGCGAGGCCGGAATCATGGTGCAGAGCGCGGCGGAATTGGTGGATAAACTTAAGAACGAAGCGAAGGTGATCTAGATGAGCGTGCTGGTTATTGCAGAACACGATAACGCGGAAATTAGGGCGGCGACGCTAAATACGGTGACCGCCGCGCAGCAGCTTGGCGATGACATCCATGTGCTGGTGGCGGGGGCGGACTGTGCGGCAGCCGCCAATGTGGCATGCCAGATATCTGGGGTAACTAAAGTGCATGTAGCCGATGCGCCCGAATATGCGCACGATTTGGTCGAAAATATCGCGCCGCTGATTCAGCAGCTTGCGGGCGACTTTAGCCACGTGTTGGCACCGGCATCGACCTACGGTAAGAACATCCTACCGCGGGCGGCCGCGTTGCTGGATGTCCAACAAATATCGGATATCACCGAGATACAGTCGGCCGATACGTTTGTGCGCCCGATCTATGCCGGTAACGCGATGGCCACCGTGCAATCTACCGATGCGATTAAGTTGATCACCGTGCGTACCACTGCGTTTGAAGCCGCCGCCGAGACCGGTGGTAGTGCCACATTGGAAGAGGTGGCCGCGACGGGAGACACCGGGCTGTCCCAATTTGTCGGTCAGGAACTCACCAGGTCCGAGCGGCCTGAACTCACCACGGCCGGCATAATCATTTCCGGTGGTCGAGGCATGCAAAGCAGCGAAAACTTTGCGATGCTGGAAAGGATCGCCGACAAACTCGGCGCGGCTGTCGGTGCGTCTCGCGCCGCGGTGGACGCGGGCTACGTGCCGAACGACTACCAAGTGGGTCAGACCGGCAAGGTGGTCGCACCCGATTTGTATATTGCGGTGGGTATCTCCGGCGCGATTCAACATCTCGCCGGCATGAAAGATTCGAAAGTCATCGTCGCCATCAATAAGGACGAGGAAGCACCAATCTTTCAGGTCGCCGATTTCGGCTGGGCTGCGGATTTGTTCAAGGCCATTCCCGAGTTCGAGGCGGCGCTGGACGACGCGGCATAATCCGACTGGACGGTCCGAGTCGGTGTCCGAATTTTCGTTTCACGATATTGACGGGCGGCGTCTCAATCTGAGCGATTATCGCGGCCAAGCCGTGTTGGTAGTAAATACCGCGTCGGAGTGCGGTTATACACCGCAATACGCCGAGTTACAGGAGCTCTGGCAGCGCTTCGGCGATCGTGGCCTCGTGGTCCTGGGCGTGCCGAGCAACGACTTCGGTGCTCAGGAACCCGGCACCGAGGAGGAAGTCAAATTTTTCTGCACGACGCGTTATGGCGTCGACTTTCGGTTGACCGCCAAGCAATCGGTAATCGGCGCCGAGGCACATCCGTTTTATCAATGGATCGTGCAGGAGTTGGGCGAAGACGCCGCGCCGAAATGGAATTTCCATAAATATCTGCTCGACACCAACGGTAATCTCAGCGGCTTGTGGCCATCCGCCGTGTCGCCACTGGATCCGGCGCTCGTCGATGCGGTGCGGGACGCGTTGAGTATCAATTAGGCGGGCCGGCTCCTCGCGTCAGCGCATGAATATCGCATTCGTCATGAACGCCTTGGAAGGCGTAAAGGCTTATAAGGATACCACCTACTACTTGATGCTCGCGGCACGCCAACGCGGACATTCCGTATTTTATCTGGATCAATACGACCTTTACCTGCGCCACGCAGCCGTATACGCCCGCGTCGCGGAAGTCGATGTGCACACTGATATCGATCAACCGTTTACCCGAATGCACGACGAGTCGTTGTGTTTGGAAAGCATGGACGTCGTATGTATACGCACTGATCCGCCGTTCGACCGTGCGTATCTCTACGCAACGTTACTGCTGGACTTATTGCCGGGTAAGACTCGGATCGTGAATCGCCCATCGAGTTTGCGCAACTGGAACGAAAAACTGGCTGCGCTTGAATTTCCTGAGCTATCGCCACCGACGCTTGTAAGTAATCATCCTGACGATATAAAGGAGTTTGCGGCGGGATATGAACGCATCGTACTAAAACCGCTCGACGGGCACGGCGGCCAAGGTATCCATTTTCTGGAACGCGATGCTGACGACACCGACGCGGTGATTGCAACCGTAACCCACGACGGCGCGCATTGGGTAGAGGTGCAAGCATACTTACCCGCCGCGAACGACGGCGATAAGCGAATCCTGCTGCTTGACGGCGAACCACTAGGTGGAATTTTGCGGGTGCATGCGGACGGCGTTGAGCTAAATAACCTCGATGCGGGGGCTACGGCCCAGCGCTGTGAACTGACGAAAGAGGATCGGGAAATTTGCGCGCGGCTAAAACCTGCGTTGTTACGCGAAGGTGTTGTGTTCTGCGGAATCGATGTGATCGGTGGCCGGCTAATCGAGATTAATGTGACGAGTCCGACTGGACTACAAGAGCTGTGTAAATTTTCCGGACTCGATCACCACCACACAATTATTGAACGGTTAGAGTCTTAACATACCCGTGCAACTAACGGTTCTGCGGGCTACTTATACGGCGGCGTTCGCTGCGCTCATGTCGTCCTACGGCATCGTCGTTTAGCGCAATGCATGGAATAAATGGTGCACGGTTAGAGGCAATGTCGAGATCCACCAATCGATTGCGTCAGAACGGGACAATCGGGACCGCAACGCCGTGACTTGTGCTGCCTTGGGGTAAGGTTCGGAATTCAACCCAACGAACCCCTTACGCCAGATCGGCCCAACCGTTCGTTTCGGCCGGAACTTGCCCACCTGCGCAAGGTCGGAGAATGAAAATGGAGACTCTATTAACTCGCCCAGAGATTCAAAGTGCCGCCGCGCCGTTACTCGTAGCGTTGGCGGTCGGGTTGATACTACGGGCGTTTGGTCGCCCGTGGCCGTTGCTCGGAGCGGTAGTCGGGTTTCTCGCCACCGCGTGGCTGATAAACGGTTTGCAGTTTACGCCGCTGACCGGCGCCCGCAAGATCATTGTTATCGCGGCTGCCGCGGGTGTTGTCGGTGTCCTTGCGGATGTCATGCCGCGGCTGCGCGCACGGCCGGTATGGCTCGCGCTGTTCAGTGCCGGTGCGGCGTTATGGTTGATCTGGAAAGTATTGGCGCGTCGCGAGGGCGTGGATCTGATGGTCGTGGGCGCCCCGGCCGTGGCCTATGTCATGTGGCTGACTTTGTGTCTCGATTTCGGCCGCCGGGCCGAAATCCCGACCCTCGCGGCGGGTCTCGCGCTGGCGCTGGGGACCGGAGCGGTGAGCATACTGAGTGCGAGTGCTTTGCTTGGTCAACTCGCGTTCGGTTTGGGCGCGGCGATTGGTGGCGTGTTTCTACTAGTCGTGTTTTGGAAAGACAGTGTTGCCGGAGCGGTCTTCACCGTACCCGTCGGTATACTGGCGGGTTTGATCGGGTATGCGGGCTATGTCTTCGCAAAAGTTCCGTGGTATGCGTTGGCAGTATTGGCCATCGTGCCGTTGGCCGCTCATATACCCTTGCCTAAAGCTTGGCCGCGGATCGTTCGTGCGGCTGTGCACACATTGCTCGGAGTGATCGTGTCTGCCGTGGCGGTCGGAGTAGTGTGGTGGTTAATGGAAGACAGCGGTGGATATTGACGTTGTTGACTTTATCAGTAATTCTAAGCGGTTGATCTTATCAGTAATTCAAATGGAGGAGATTTTATGAAAAAACTTGCTCTTAGCGTTGTTGCCGGCGCCTTACTTGTATCTGCGGCGTTCGCCGATTCCTATACGATCGATCCAAACCACACGTATCCAAATTTTCGCATCAATCATTTGGGATTTACGACGATTTACGGCCGTTTTGGAGCGACCGAAGGGAAAATCGAATACGACCCGGCCGGCCAAAAAGGCTCGGTGGAAATTACGATTGATGCAACGTCCGTAGATACCGGTTATCAGAAGCGCGACGATCATCTGCGTTCGCCGGATTTCTTGAATGTAGCGGAATTCCCGGAGATTACGTTCAAGTCCACTGCAGTGAAATTCGATGGCGACAAACCGTCCTCGATCACCGGCGATCTAACAATTCTGGGTGTGAGCAAATCAGTTACGCTGGAGGTGACCTCGGCTAATTGCGCCGAGCATCCATTTACTAAGAAATGGACTTGTGGATTTGATGCTAACACCGCAATTAAACGTTCCGATTTCGGGATCAATTACGCTATTCCCGGAATCGGGGACGACATGGAATTGTTGTTCGGGGTTGAAGCCATAATTGACGGATAGATCCACGGACGTCCGGACGCACCGGTTTCGGAATATGGCGTTCGGCGGCCATGGACTGCCCTGCGTCGGCAAGTGAGGAGTAAGCTACGACTCCGTAGGCCGGATAGAGCGAAAGCGAAATCCGGCGTCTTTACCAATTCGCCAATCATGCGTGGTGAGTTCCCGACTGCGTTGCAATTTCCGCTTGGAAGACTGCGGCTATCCGTCGTTCGAAGTGGAAGCCGCAAAAGACGGATAGAGTTGGTTCCGCCACCCGTTATCGATTAAGGCAATGCCGCCGGACCGAGTGTTCGGCGGCCATAGGCTGCCCTGCGTCGGCAAGTGAGGAGTAAGCTACGACTCCGTAGGCCGGATATAGCGAACGCGAAATCCGGCGTCTTTACCAAATCGCCAATCATGCGGCGAAGTCCCGACTGCGCTGCAATTTCCGCTAGGTAAACCGCGGCTATCCGATAGACAATGAGACATCGAATCGATCACTCGTCTCAGCGCGCCGACATCAACCTCCATCGATGGATCGTTTGCCACCCACGCCCCGCAGGGGTTACGCCATCGGGCTCATCGTTTCCAGTTCCGTAGTAATAAGTTTTGGCGGTGTCATCGTCCGCAATATCGATGCGGCCGATCCTTGGCAGATCAATTTCTATCGATCAGCGTCGCTGGCGGCAGCGCTGACGGTGATTATGTTGCTGCGCTATGGTGGGGCGACGCCCAGGTATATTCAAAGTATCGGCGCGGCGGGTATCGCCGGCGCCATGCTATTGGCCGCCGCGGGGATCGCATTTATGCAGGCGCTCACCCACACCACCGTCGCCAATACGCTGTTCATACTCAGCGCAATCCCTTTTTTTGCGGCCGGGCTCGCGCGCCTATTTCTCAACGAGCGATTGCAAAGAATTACGCTGGCAACCATGGTTGCTGCGGCCGTGGGCATCTCGATCATGATTGGCGACGGCATCGGCGCGGGATCGATTTACGGCAACGCGATGGCATTAGCGACGGCACTGTCGTTTGCATCGTTTGCGGTGATTGTGCGGAGACAAAGGCAGGTGGATATGGTGCCCGCCGTGTGGCTGTCGGGACTGATCATTACCGCAGTCGCATTTCTGGTGCGTATTGGCGACATCGCCATTAGCTTGCACGATATCGCATTGTGTATCGTTTGGGGTGCGGTCCTGTCGGGATTTGCGAATTCAATGTTTGTGATCGCCGCGCGCCACCTCGCGGCCGCCGAGGTCACATTGTTTATGTTGCTGGAATTTACACTGGGACCGCTGTGGGTCTGGCTGTTTATCGGCGAACAACCGAGTCGATGGGCGCTGATGGGTGGCGCCGTCGTCATTGTATCGGTGGCAATCCGCGCGCTCGCCCAGCTGCGCCGTCCGTCGGAATGAGTGCACAATCGGGCCGAGCCGGCAGCCGAATGCCACCGGCTCGTCGGCGCTTCGCTCGGATAAATCATGAAAGGTTCGGACTTCTGGGGAAGTCGGGCTCAGTCGTCGGTACGATGGTCCGCCTTCTTGAAATATCCGGGCTAGGCTCGCCAGAAAGGTTTTCCGGCCTCACGCTCGGCGTCGGTAACACTGAGGCCGATATCGGCGAGCAGATGCACGTCAAGCCGGCGTAGGTGGGCACGGGTGGTGTGTCGTTGTGCCCAAACACCGAACAAGCATGCGATCGCAGCGAGTATATCGCGGTCGACGCGGGCCGTGTCGACGGTGGTGCAGGGCGCTGCCAAATAGCGTAAAGCGAATACATTTCGGGTGATCGTTGTCATTTCGGCATCTCCTTAATAAAATTGATGAATAAGATCCATCGACTTGTTACGGAATCTCTGTTTTCGATCCGAATTATCTTTATACTTGTTGGAATTCTCAAACGATCGATTTTTGTGAGATACATTAATAACATTAATGGAAAATGACTTCGAAACTACCCCCGCTGAGCGCCCTCAAGGGATTTGAAGCCGCATCTCGGCACTTGAGTTTCACCCGCGCCGCAACCGAGCTTCACGTTACCCAAGCGGCGGTGAGTCACCAGGTGAAAGCACTCGAGGAGTTCCTCGGGGTCGCATTGTTTCGACGACTACCCCGATCGCGTGTATTGAC
>JAOTWM010000695.1 GCA_029862885.1 Gammaproteobacteria bacterium | reverse complement strand
GCCGGGCTGGGCGAAAACAAGATAATCGATCTAAATAACTATCGCTGGAAGTCTCACTGCAGAGGGTTGTACCCTACGCCGATGGCAGCGTAGGTGCTAATTCGCCAGGGACAGGTAAAGCTGCCCTTTGTTCGCGTGATCGCCACAGAGCCGTCGGCACTTGGGACCACCCTGACCGCCTCGACCTTACCCGTCGCCTTGGCCGCGATATAGCCCTGCAGGACCTCGCGGATTGCAGCGTGGCCGGTGACAACCTGGCCTGGAGACACGACGAAAGTAGCATTCGGCTCGTAGAGGGATACCATTGCGTCGACGTCTCCCTTTTCCATGGCCTCGATCAAGAGGAGATCACATTCTTCGGGTTTGTATGCTGGCATGTCTATACCTTCCTTATTGCTCCCTAAACCATGTGCTACCGCCCCGCCTCACGTAAAGTTAACCGGCGCGCCCGCATCAGCGCATGGTGAGCGCGAACCCGTATTTGGCGCGGCCGGTTGAACGACCAGTTAGGCAACATGATGAAGGAGCGCGGCTCAGAGCGCGAAAGGAAGCGAGAGCACATAAGCCACGACGTAGAAAACGCTCACGAAACCG
Organism: Gammaproteobacteria bacterium; assembly: GCA_029862885.1. Lineage (GTDB taxonomy): Bacteria > Pseudomonadota > Gammaproteobacteria > Arenicellales > JAOTWM01 > JAOTWM01. The sequence continues at coordinate 1,591 of JAOTWM010000695.1, read as the reverse complement.
AGATGAATCCAGAGCGGCACTACGCGAGATAGAAGGACAACTCGATTGCGCACGGCGATCACCGTGGCCAAGACAATACCTGCTATGACTGGAACGACTGTCAGCACTAGGATGTCGCGTCTTTCGATTGGGCTGGTTGCACCCCAGAGGAGGAGCAAAGTCCAGCCGGCCATCAGCGATGCGCCGATGCCCATGGCGTAGCGATACCCAGGGTTATCTTGGGAAGCATCACCACCGAATAGCGCTACACCGACCCGACGGGATAGCATCGGGATGATGGCGAGGCCATCGGTGATGGCGCCCACTAGGAATGCGACCTGCACCAGAAGCGCGGCGGTTTCGAGTGAAACGGTTGGCATTGTGGTTCCTCTGTTGCCTAACGAATAACGTTTCGGAAGCATAGAAATGTCTAACACCCTCGAAGAATATATTCCTGCAAAGATTTGGATTATCGAATATCCGATCAGGTTTGGCGCGATGGATATATTTGGTCGAATGACAGTCATCCGCTTGAACAACGGTAACTTATTCATTCACAGTCCCTGCAAAACTGATGCTTTACTCAAAGCTGATATCGACCGAATTGGGCCGGTGGCCTTTATCGTTGCACCGGGAAATTTTCATCATTTATACGTTTCCGAGTTTCAGCAACACTACCCAAACGCTGAGACATTTCTTTGCCCAGGGCTGGAGAAAAAGCGGGCAGATTTGGAGTTTGATTGGATATTAGGTAACCGCCCGGATCACCGCTGGCAACAAGAACTTGATCAGGTATTTATACCGGGCACCAAGTTCATAACTGAGGTTGTGTTTCTGCACCGCGAAAGCAAAACGATCATTCTGGTGGATTTGTTGGAAAACATTGGTGACAACTATCGTCATGATGCCAGTTTACTCCTGCGCTTCTGGTGGAAAGTGATATTCAAAATGTGGAACAACCCCAAGGCTGCTCCAGAGTATCAACTTGGATGGGGCGATAAAAAGATTGTTCGAAAAGCGCTTCAGAAGGTGCTTAATTGGCATGCTGACCGAGTAATTCTCGCCCATGGCGAACTTATTGAGGGTAACGTGCAGGAAGTTCTGACCTCTGCTTGGAAAAATGTACTGGGCACTAGATAAGGGCTAGGAGAATCAATCCGGCCGCGACGTCTGAAGGGGTTGCCGGCGCGCCGCAATTCCGTGCTTGTAGCCACCGCAGGAAAGCGTGACCAGCAGCAATGACACCCCGCTACGGCGGGGATCATCATTTCTGGGTCCGTGTCGACTGTCCGCTCCGGGCCGAAAGCAGACCTATGGGAACGTCCGCTTTCGACCCGTTCCGGTCAGTCGATTTTCTCCATTGCGGTCATTCGCGCCGATTATTCGATCATCCGGCTCCAGACATCGCCTGACTTGCCCCATGAAAAAGAACGCCTCGTAGCCGCCTGGGCGCGGGGAGGAGCTTGCTTAGCTTTGGTGCTTAGAATAGATTGCTCGGTAAATCTATCTTTCTTCCCTTATTCGACCACCCAACATGAGCGCTTCCGAACTTGGCAAACCTCCGAGGAATTATCGGCCGGCGATAATTCTCCTTTATCTAATTATTATCATC
>JAOTWM010000222.1 GCA_029862885.1 Gammaproteobacteria bacterium | reverse complement strand
ACGGTGCCGTCGGGTGTGAGTGCGTTATCGACTAATTCCCAAAACCGATTAAAGCGTGCTGCCGGAACGTGCGATAACCAGAAGCTAAAGAACACGAGGTCGTAACGGCGCGGCGGTCGCCATTGAAAGATATCGGCCTCGACATACTCGACGTCGACTTGGGTCACTGATGACCGGTCGATACGAGCGCGATTGATCTCGAGCATTTCGGGCGCGGCATCGAAGGCGGTCACGGCATTGGCGTGCGCCGCGAGCCGTTCGGTCCACAGGCCCGTTCCGCACGCGAGTTCCAGGGCGCGACGGTACGGCGGCACGTTTGCGAGTGCGGTTTGCAGCGTTGCAAATGCGCGTTGCCATTGCGCCCTATGCACGGCACCGCGGTCGTAGCGGCCGTGGCGGTGGAACCATTCGTCGTATTCATCGGCCCGCGCCCGGTAGTAGTCGATTTGATCGGCGATGGTACGATCGTTCACGATGCGGCCAACGCGTCGGTCATGGGAGGGGAGGAGGCAGCCAGCGCGTCTGTAGCCGCAACGCTGGCTTGACGTTGTTGCAGTTCCCATAACGCCGCATAGGTGCCGCCGCTGCCCAGCAAACTCGCGTGGTTGCCGCGTTCGGTGATGCGCCCATCGTCCAACACGAGAATCTCATCGGCATCGACGATCGTCGATAGACGATGGGCGATAACAAGGCTGGTGCGGTTCGCCACGACGGCGCGCAACGCGTCTTGAATCGCCTTCTCGGAATGTGAGTCGAGCGCCGAGGTGGCTTCGTCCAATATCAAAATCGGTGGATCTTTGAGAATAGTTCGCGCGATCGCTATGCGTTGTTTCTCACCGCCGGAAAGCTTCAGGCCGCGTTCGCCGACCGCGGTTTCGTAACCGTCCGGTAGCGTGCTCACGAATTCATGCAGATAGGCGAGCCGCGCCGCGCGTTCGACGTCCGACGCGGAGCAGTCTGGTTGTCCGTAGCGAATGTTGTATTCGATCGAATCGTTAAACAGCACTGTGTCCTGCGGTACGACCCCGATCGCGTGGCGCAAACTCGCCAGCGTGACGGCACGGATATCCTGGCCGTCGATGCTGATGCTGCCCGCATTGACGTCATAGAAGCGAAACAACAGCCGCGCCAACGTGGATTTACCGCCGCCACTGGCCCCGACCACGGCGACTTTCTTGCCGCTATCGATCGTAAAGTCGATACCTTTAATTATTTCGCGGTCTGGCCGGTAGGCAAAATGCACTGCGCTGAAACGCACTGCTGCGTCGCTGATCATTAATGCCGGGGCATTGGGTTGTTCGGTGACATCGGGTTGTACGTCCAAAAGCTTAAACATTCGCTCCATATCGGTCAGGCAGTGGCGAACTTCACGAAAAATGGTCCCGAGAAAATTCAGCGGGATATAAAGCTGGATTAGAAAAGCGTTTACCAATACAAAATCACCGATAGTCATGGTACCCGCCACCACTCCGCGGCTGGCCAGTATCATAATAATTGTGAGTCCGGTGGCGATGATGACGCCCTGACCGATATTTAACATCGCCAGCGTCGTTTCGCTTTTTACGGATGCTTTTTCCCACTCCTTAAGGTGAGCATCGAAGCGTGCGGATTCATAATCTTCATTACCGAAATATTTAACGGTCTCGTAGTTAATCAATGCGTCGACCGCCGCGCTGTTAGCGCGCGAGTCCATTTCATTCATGCGTACCCGGAACTTGGTGCGCCAGGTTGTCACCAGGTAGGTGTAAATAAAATACAGCGCGACGGTAGTGAGTGTGATGATGGCAAACCACGCATCGTAATTGACCAAAAGAATTACCGCTACGACGCTGATTTCGAATATCGTCGGCAGGATGCTGAAGATCAAATAGTGCAGTAGCTGGTTGGTGCTGCGACTGCCACGCTCGATATCGCGTGACACACCACCGGTTTGGCGGTCGAGATGGAATCGCAGCGACAGTCGATGCAGGTGCCGGAATATCTTGTTGGCGATATTGCGGATCGAGCGCTGCGAGGCCCGCGCGAAAACCGCGTTCCGTAGTTCATTGAATAACGATGTACTGAGCCGTAGCAGCCCGTAGACCATCAATAACGCGATAGGAACAGCGACGATCTGCGCCGTGGCGCTCGGTCGGTCGAACCCGTCGATGATGGCCTTCAGCGCGAGCGGCACGCCGATATTGGCGAGTTTCGCCACGCCCATGAAGGCCAGTGCCGCTGCGATTCGGATACGGTAATCCCATAAATAAGGCAGCAGCGTCTTAATGGTTTGCCAGTCGTCGCGGTGGTTCGACGGCAGTTCGGTACGGGGGCTACGCATTGTATTTATATCGTATTGATCGATGTAGTTTGTAACTTGCGTCGCTCTTTAGTGCTGCGTACCACGCGATAGCCCAGCAGTACAGCGAGGATCACGATATAGATTAGCGGCTCACGATAATCTGATTTTACCAACCACAAATAATGAATCACACCGCAGCCTCCGGCGAAATAGGCCAGACGGTGTAATCGGCGCCAGCGTTTGCCACCGAGCCGCTTTAGCATTTTGTCGGTGGAAGTGATCGCGAGCGGTAGCAGCGACATAAACCCTAACATCCCTACCATGATGTACCGTCGCTCCAAAATATCTTCGAGGATTAGGCGCCACCCGAAGAACTGATCAAATACGACGTATACGAGAAAATGCAGGCATACATGGAAAAATGCGAACAGCCCAAGCATGCGCCGCAGCTGCACCAAACTGCGTATCCCGGTCAGGTAACGCAGCGGCGTGACGGCTAACGTTATCAGTAGAAATCGCAAAGTCCAGTCACCGGTCGCATAGGTCAGGGTTTCGACGGGGTCGGCCCCGAGTGAGCCGCGGTACGCAGCGTAGGCAAGTTGCGCGACGGGCAGCAGGCATAGCACGAACAGCACGGGCTTCGCGCGCTTCACCCAAGTCATGTGTAGGGCCGCTTTGTTGCGCTTATCCATATATGAATTACAACTTGAGTGGACGCCGGTACTGTCGTACCGCGTCAATCAGAGATATCATCAAAATAGAGGTAGCAACGATGTAGAGGTAGCCGCGCGCTCAAAGAGCGAGCACGACCGTAGCGGCGAAGGAATTCACTCAAATCGACGCGTTCAAGTCAGACTCGCGTTGGCACGACGCTTTTGTTGCCGTAATCGGGTGGATATTCGGTTAGAAGTTCTTACTCAGATCCATGCCACTGTAGAGCTGCGCGACTTGATCGCCGTAACCGTTGAACATCAGCGTCTCCCGCTTTAGCCAATCGCCGATACGACGCTCTTGCCCTTGGCTCCAGCGCGGATGATCGACTTGCGGGTTGACGTTGGCATAAAACCCGTACTCACGTGGTGCCTGGACCTGCCAGGTATTTACCGGCTGTTGCTCAACGAAACTGATGCGTACGATGGATTTGATGCTTTTGAAGCCGTATTTCCAGGGCACCACGAGTCGGATCGGTGCGCCGTTCTGATTAGGCATTACCTCGCCGTACAACCCCACGCCGAGAATCGCGAGCGGGTTGGTGGCTTCGTCAATACGCAGACCTTCGATGTACGGCCAATTCAAGCCGAAGCCGAACAAATTGCTGCGTTGTCCCGGCATCTGCTCCTGATCCACTAACGTTTCAAATGCGACGTACTTTGCGTTCGAGTTGGGTTCGACGGCTTTGATAAAACTCGCTAAAGAAATCCCCACCCACGGAATCACCATCGACCATGCCTCCACGCAACGCAGCCGGTAGATGCGCTCTTCGAGCGGAAATTGCTTCAAAATATCCTCGATGTCCCATTCTCGCGGTCGTTTGACTTCGCCGTCCACCAGCACCGTCCACGGTCGTGGGCGCAGGCTGTCGGCGAGCTTCGCCGGGCTTTCTTTGTCGGTGCCGAATTCGTAGAAGTTATTGTGGGTGGTGATGGCCTCGTACGGTGTCAATTCCTCGTCAGTATTGAAGCGGCTTGGGGTCAGCGGGCTTAATTTGGCGGCGCCATAGGCCGGTCCGAGGGCCGAGCCGACCGGCAAGGCTACGCCCAAGGCCAGGGCCGCACCGCCTTTCAGAAACTCACGGCGCCTGGCGTACAGCGATGGGTTAGTGATTTCACTCGGTTTTATATCGTCCTGTCGTTTGATTAGCATTTTGTACCCTGTCGTGGCCGCGCTCGTTTCGCTTCAAGTCATGGACCGTAGACCATCAAAGGCGGCACCGGGTTCCGCAATCTTGAATCAACACTCATTACATGCGCTCGAAAATGGCGGCGATACCCTGCCCGCCGCCGATGCACATCGAAACCAAGCCATAACGCCCGCCGGTGCGGTGCAATTCGTATAGCGCCTTCACGGTAAGTATACATCCCGTAGCGCCCACCGGGTGTCCGAGTGAGATGCCGCTACCGTTGGGGTTGGTCTTATCTGCCGGCAGGTCCAAATCGCGCATGACAGCGAGCGCTTGTGCCGCGAATGCCTCGTTTAACTCGATCACATCCATGTCCGCCATCGCCAATCCGGTTTTTTCCAACACCATGTTAATCGCGGGCACGGGGCCGATTCCCATGTACTTCGGCTCAACGCCCGCGTGGGCATATCCGACCATGCGGCCGAGCGGAGCGATGTTACGGGATTTCGCCGCACCGGCTTCCATAAGCACTACCGCCGCGGCGGCGTCATTGATGCCGGACGAATTGCCGGCTGTGACCGAACCGTCCTTTTGAAAGACCGGGCGCATTTTCGCCAAGGACTCAATGTCGGTGTCCGCTCGCGCGTGTTCGTCGCGGTCGAATACCACCGTCTTCTTACGCTGCTTCACTTCGACCGGCAGAATCTGAGAGGCGAAATAGCCGCTCTCGATTGCGCTAACCGCCCGCTTGTGGCTTTCCAACGCGAGTTGATCTTGATCTTCGCGGGTAATTTGCCATTTTTCCGCGACGTTCTCGGCGGTGACACCCATATGGCAGTCGTCGAACGGATCGCTTAGACCGGCAGTCATCACGTCGACGAGGGTGCTGTCACCCATGCGTTGGCCCCAGCGCATATTGGTGGCCCAGTAGGGTGCGCGGCTCATGTTTTCGGCGCCACCCGCTACGGCCGCGTCGGTATCGCCCAGTAACACGGTTTGCGCCGCGCTAACGATGGCCTGTAGACCGCTGCCACAAAGTCGGTTAACCGTCACCGCAGGCGTCGCGACCGGCAACCCGCCATTGAGTGCAGCCACGCGAGCCATATACATGTCGCGCTGTTCGGTGTGCATGACGTTGCCGATCACGCAATGTCCTATTTCATCGGGATCAAGTTGCGCGCGGGACACCGATTCGCGCACGACTTGGGCGGCTAAGTCCGCGGGCGGAATTGATTTCAGGGAGCCACCGTAACCACCAATCGCGGTGCGGGCACCGCTCACTACAACTACTTCGCGTTCAGACATTTCGTTTCTCCAAACTAGTGAAAATCATCGCTGGCTTTTCAGGGCAGGCATTTATGCAACGGCCCGAGATCCCTAAATTAGCTCTTCATAAAGTTCGTAGCTCGTCGGGACCATGCCCAGCGTGCGGTAGGTTTGCTTCGCGGCGTCGTTTTCCTGCTCGACATACAGTCGAAAACCACACACCTGTGTCGCTCCCGCGGCATGCTCTTTAACAAACTGGTAAAGACTGCGGTAAATGCCACGGCGCCGGTGGGTTGGAACGATGTAGACACTTTGTATCCACCAGAAGAATCCGTTTCGCCAGTCACTCCACTCGGCGGTAACCATGAGCGCGCCGACGCTGGCGCCACGTGATTCGGCAACGGCATAAAAGCCACGTTGTGGGTCACTGAGCATTGCACGCACCCCGGCCGTGACCACCGCCGCGGGCAGTTCGATTCCCTCGGTTTCGAGTGCCATGGCTATGTTAAACTTCACCAGTGTTTCGGTATCGGCAGCGGTGCCGAGTCTCACAATGGGTGCCTCTTGCATGCTAGTTTTGTCTGGTTGCCTAAGTAATGTCGCGATTGTACCGTCGGTGATCGCAGCCCATGGTGATCAAGGCCCGCAGCTCGCATGATTCGAGCGCGCCGGCGAACCGCTCAACAGTGACAATCGATTGGAGAATAGTATGACGTCGTCGTCTGCGAATACAAACGTTGCATTTATCGGTCTTGGGGTGATGGGGTATCCGATGGCCGGCCATCTCGCGAATGCGGAGTATACCGTAACGGTATATAACCGCACTGCCGCCAAGGCGCAGCAGTGGTTGGGGGAATATCGGGGCAAGTCCGCCGCCACGCCCGCGGAAGCCGCGAAAGGCGCCGAATTGGTATTTGTCTGCGTCGGCAACGATGACGATCTGCGCGCCGTGACGTGTGGCGCTGACGGTGCGTTGCAAGGAATGCAAAAGGGCGCGGCCCTCGTGGATCACACGACTGCATCGGCGGATGTGGCCCGCGAGTTGGCCGGGGAGGCCGAGCAGCGCGGGGTCGGTTTTCTCGATGCACCGGTGTCCGGCGGCCAAGCCGGGGCAGAAAACGGTATTTTAACGGTCATGGTGGGGGGCGAGCAGAGTGTGTTCGACCGCGCCCGACCGGTAATTGACAGTTACGCCCGCGCGGTGACGCTATTGGGTGATGCGGGCGCTGGTCAGCTTACCAAAATGGTGAACCAGATTTGCATCGCCGGGCTTGTGCAAGGCCTGTCCGAGGGTTTGAATTTCGCACAACGCGCGGGTTTGGACGCAAAGCAGGTGCTCAGTGTGATTTCCAAAGGCGCCGCGCAATCCTGGCAAATGGAAAATCGCGGTGAGACGATGGTGGACGATCAGTTCGAATTTGGATTTGCCGTGGATTGGATGCGCAAAGACTTGGGGCTATGTATCGATGAGGCGCGTCGCAACGGTGCGCTGTTGCCGGTGGCCGCTCTCGTGGATCAATTTTACGCGCAGATACAATGCCGCGGCGGTGGGCGTTGGGATACGTCCAGCTTGATCCGCGCCTTGACCAAACCGTGACAGTGCGGTAGCGGCATCACTATTTAGACTAACCGAGAAATGATAATGCGTCGCCTCATTGCCATCGAACGTTCACGCACGCTGCGTTACTTGTTGACGCGCTTGTTCCAAGGCACCGGGTATACCGTGGATATTTTTAGCGGTTACTCGTCTGGGTTGCGCGCGATACTCGCAAACCGCGGCTATGGTCGCGATTACACGGGGATCATATTGGGTTGGCCTACGGGCGCCGATTCGGCATCGGATGAGCTCATCAAGGCGCTGGAAGAGCGGCCGTTCGATGATAATTTTACTTTGGTGCTGAGCCATGATGCGTCGCCGAGTGCCCGCACGTGGATCGCGGAACGGGGTGGCGGCGGCTATTTGCTCTGGAGCAACTATTCCGAAATCGTGCGCACGATCGATCTGCATCTGGATAATGCGGACCCTGACCGCCCGATGGTGGAGATCCAGTCAGCGAACAGCGGTGCCGGTTTGCACGTTCTGTTTGTGGACGATTCCCCCAGCAGCCGGGTATTTTTCCGAAAATTGCTGCTCACCCGGGGCTACCAAGTCGATACTGCATCGAATGGCGAAGAAGCAATGGAAAAGCTCAACAGCGGGCGCTTTCAACTTGCCATCATTGACTACTACCTGCCCGACACGACGGGCGCGCGATTGTGCGCGCAACTCAAGGCCTCGGGTCGGTTGCAGCAACTTTCCTGCGCCGTGATTACTGGCGCATATTCGGATGAATTGATCCGCGATTGTCTGAATGCCGGTGCGGTGGAATGCATGTTCAAAAGTGAACCGCCCGAGTTATTTGTGGCTCAGGTGGACGCGATGGCTCGTTCCGTACGCACCCAACATTCGTTGTATGAGCGCCAGCAGTTGTTAGACGGTATTCTCGGCGCCGTGAACGAGGGCATGGTGGTCGTGGATGACGGCGATCAGATTCTTTACGTAAACCAAGCGGCGCGGGATTGGCTCGGCTATGCAACGGAACGCGAATTGGTGGGTGAAAACGCGCGCGATATTTTGCATACACCGGCACACGGTGCGGGCCCGGCCGCGGGCTCTAGAAAACCTGCCAAGGCGGACTCAGAGCAAGGTACGATCGTGGAGTCGATTCCCCGAATCCTGGTGCGCCAGGACGGTCAGCGCATCGCCGTGTTAACCAGTGCATACCCACTGCGAATCCATCACCGCCGCGTCGGTACCG
>JAOTWM010000170.1 GCA_029862885.1 Gammaproteobacteria bacterium | reverse complement strand
CTAACCGAAGGCGCTAAAGCCGATAGGCCGTTAAGGACGATACGCGCGTCTTTCATCGAGGCCAGAGGCATGACTCATCGCCTCATCAACAGGCCGGATATACGGACGCAACCTGATTCCCTGTCATTACCAACATGTGAACTTGCCGAACGGGAGGAGACCATATACGGTTAGAACGAATGCGAAAACCGGCGAGCAGATCGCGCCGCGTCAAAGCAATTTGTCGGCGTTCGCTACACTCGTTCCGGCCTACGACATCGATACGCTTGCGCAGAATTTGATCTCCCGCAGTGCTCTCAGAGGCGAGGCCTAAAATGGCCAGGCACCCACACCGGGTTCCCCAAAACACATTACAAGATGTTCATGCCGCGGTCATGTTGTGGTAAGGCGCCCCGGCGTACATTGTCAATATGCGCTGTCGCACCCCAGGTGGGCGACAACATTTTTCCATTCGTTCGTAATTTCGTTGCGAGGTATTTGTAATGCAAAATTCGATTTCCCGATCTCGTGTCGCGGCACGGCCCAACAAGCGGCTCATCGCCTATGCCGCTGCCGCTACACTCACCACCGCAATTATCGCGGTACCCTTACTTTCTCCGGTTCTCGCCAAACAGACACCGCCGGTTGGCGCAAATCTCTCATCGGTGGCTCAATTGCCGGGCAGTTTCGCCGACATAGTAGCGGCGGTGCGGCCCGCGGTCGTCAACATTTCCACGAGCAGCACTGCTGCGCACACCGATCGCCGTCAGTGGCGCGGCCCACGCAACCCACAATGGGACGAATTCTTCGAGCGCTTTTTCCCGGAACGCGTGGACCCGCGTCACGGGATGCCCCAGCAGCGTAAAGCCCGCGCCCTGGGTTCCGGATTTATCATCGACGCGGACGGTTATGTCGTCACCAACAATCATGTCATCGATGGCGCGGACGAAATCACAGTGATTCTCGATGACGGCCGGGAATTTCCGGCGACCCTGCGGGGCCGGGATCCGAAATCCGATCTTGCGGTTCTCAAAATCGACGCGGGGCAAGATTTACCCTACGTAGAATTCGGCGATTCGGAGCAGGCCCGTGTCGGCGATTGGGTCATTGCCATCGGCAACCCGTTTGGACTGGGAGGGAGCACCTCCACGGGCATCATTTCAGCTCGCGGACGCGATATCAATGCGGGGCCGCTGGACGATTTCATACAAATCGACGCACCTATCAATCGCGGCAATTCCGGCGGCCCATTGTTCGATACCAGCGGCAAGGTTATTGGTGTCAACACCGCTATCTTTTCCCCTAACGGCGGTAACGTCGGGATCGGGTTTGCGATACCTGCGAGCATGGTGACGAACGTTGTCGATCAGATCAAACAAGGCGGCATCGTACAACGCGGCTGGCTCGGCGTGCAGATCCAATCGGTTACCGATGACCTGGCCGATGCACTTGGAATGGATAAGGCACATGGCGCACTGGTTTCGAGCGTCGTACCGGACAGCCCGGCCGCTGCGGCCGGTATTCGCCAAGGCGATGTCATCGTGCGCTTCGACGACAACGACGTGGCGCGTATGCGCGACTTGCCACGACTCGTCGCCGCCACCAACCCCGCGCATGAGGTCACCTTGGAAGTCTGGAGAGCGGGTGCGACCCAGGAGCTCAGCGCGGTGATCGCCAAGAGCGACGAGCAGTCGGATCTGTTGGCCGCCGCCGATCACGATGAGTCCACCGACAGACCCGCAACGCTCGGGGTGGCGGTAGCCACACTGACTCCGCCACTGCGTGCGCAATTCGGTCTGGCCGAGGATGTGAACGGCGTGGTGATCACGGCGATCGATCCGGCCGGCCCCGCCGCACAGCAAGGACTACGAGCGGGCGATGTCATCGTAATGATCGGCCAACAGAAAGTCGACTCGGCGCAGCAAATGGCGGAAGCGCTCGATGCGTATAGCGACAAGGAAAAAGCGGCCGTACCGTTGCTAATTCATCGTGACGGTAGTGACCGATTCATTGCCGTTCGCATCGCATAGTTACCGTTGCTACTGAATACGGGCGCGCCGCAAAGCGCGCCCGGGGCTGCGGAAAACATAGCGCTGCGATTACAATGTAGCGCTATGCGCATATTAGTTATCGAAGACGACGCCACAACTTCCGCTTATATCGCCAAGGGCCTGCGGGAGTCGGGGCACGTCGTAGACACGGCGGACAACGGCGACGACGGATTATTTCTCGCGGCGGAACATCAATATGATGTGCTGATCGTCGATCGGATGCTGCCTCAGCGGGACGGACTGTCGATCATCCGCACGTTGCGCGAACGCGAGGTTCACACCCCAAGCCTGATCTTGAGCGCACTCGGTGATGTCGACGACCGCGTCGATGGCCTGCGGGCCGGGGGCGACGACTACCTCACCAAACCGTTTGCGTTCGCGGAGCTGATGGCGCGACTCGAAGCGCTGGCGCGGCGTCCGGATGCCACATCGGTGCCGACCGAATTACAACTCGGCGATTTACAGATGGACTTGCTTTCGCGACGGGTCACGCGAGGTGAGCGCAACATCGACCTGCAGCCCCGCGAATTCCAGCTTCTTGAGTACCTCTTGCGCCACAGCGGCCAAGTCGTAACCCGCACCATGCTGCTCGAGGGCGTATGGGATTATCATTTCGATCCGCAAACCAATGTGATCGACGTTCATATCAGCCGTCTGCGTGCGAAAATCGATAAGGATTTTGACCGACCATTGCTGCACACGATTCGTGGCGCCGGTTACATGCTGCACGATTCGCAACCACCTACTACGTAATGCCCTACCGCCTTCTGGGTAGTTCCACATTCCGCCTAGCCTTGATGTACGTGCTGCTTTTCAGCACGTCGGTGCTGCTGTTATTCGCCTATATCTATTGGTCGACCGCCGCATACATGGCCGGACAAACCGACGACACCATCCAAGCCGAAATTGCCGGACTCGCCGAGCGCTATGACATCAGGGGGCTGCGCGGGCTCACGTCGTTGATTGCGGAGCGGGTCGACCGGCAAAGTCCAACCGGGGCGTCTCTATATTTACTTACCGACCCGCGCTTTAAACCTATCGTCGGCAATCTAAACGGCTGGCCGTCCGTCGACATCGACGACAGCGGCTGGATGAATTTTCGCATCGGTGATTACGCCATGCCGCGCGACAACGTGCATCGCGCGCGCGCCCGGCCGTTCTTATTGCGTGGCGGGTTTCATTTGTTAGTAGGCCGCGACGTTCAGGAGCTCGCCGACATTCAACAACTCATAGTGCGCGCCCTAATTTGGGGGACGGCGATTACGGTATTACTCGCGCTTGCCGGTGGCATATTAACCAGCCGTAGCGTGTCGAGGCGACTCGAAACAATCAATGAAACCTGCCACAACATTATGTCCGGGGATTTGTCGCAGCGCATAGCAACCCGCGCGACTGGCGACGAATTCGACGACCTGGCCGATAACGTTAATAACATGCTGAATCGCATCGAGTCATTGATGGAGGGCGTAAGCCGCGTCTCCGACAATATTGCGCACGACCTGCGTACACCGCTGTCGCGGTTAAAGGGCCGTCTCGAGTCCGCAAAACTGGATCTCGACAATCATCGCGACCCCGGTAATGTAGTGGAAGATGCGCTATCGGAAACCGACCAATTACTGACAACTTTTAACGCCTTGCTGCGTATCGCGCGCATTGAATCCGCGCAACGGCATGCGGAATTTTCCGACGTGCCATTAGACCGCGTTCTGGAAGATGTCATCGAACTTTACCAACCATTGGCCGAAGAAAAGAACCAAACCCTTATCGCGGCGATCGAACCTGAGATCGGCATTGCCGGCGACCGAGACCTGCTGTTCCAGGCGTTTGCTAACGTGCTGGATAACGCCGTGAAATACGCTCCGCAAGACGGTTTGATATCGGTCACATCAAGCCGGTCGGATTCCGGCGTCGAAGTTGCGATCGCCGACTCCGGGCCGGGCATTCCCGAGGCCTACCGCGAGCGCGTATTGCAACGCTTCTTTCGCATGGAACACAGCCGTACCACACTGGGCAACGGCCTCGGGCTAAGCCTCGTCGACGCCGTAGTCAACTTACATGACGCACAACTACAACTGGAAAACAATTGCCCAGGGCTACGGGTCAGATTCTTGTTTTCGCCCCAAACCCGGCCTCGATAGCCCAATACCTGACCGCGCGCAGCGCACGCCCATAGACCCACATTCGCTTGCTTGCGTTAAAATCGTTCCCGCGGGAATGTCGACCGAGTTTCACAATCAACAGCCTAGCCCCGATATTTCACGAAGATAACTTGTAATCTCGATGTAGTTATTCTGAAAAAGAATCGATGCAGATCCAAGACAGGACTTCGACGCCAGGCTACAATATTTATATGAATAGCTTCACAAGTCACAATAAACCAATGCCAGTCGCTGCTGGATATACAGAATTCTGTAATATCCGATACTTGAACTTTCTTAGAAGTTGAATGTGAGATACCAAGAACGGGTAAATGAAATGAAGAGTATCAAGGACATGATTAAAGACAATAAAAAAGCACGATCCGCATTTTATCGAGAAGGAGAGCTGTTGTGTGAAACGGAATGTGGGTTCGAGTTGGTAACGGGGTCATCCCTTAAATTTACGGACATATCTGAAGGAACTCCACTCCAGTCCAGTCCAGTCCAAGACGCGCCGTCGACATAAGATAAAATACGTCGATTGAAAGATTGTTTACTAATCTCCGCCTCCTTTACCAGTGACGGTGACGGAAATCGTCATTTTGCTTACGACAATTCGTCCAGCAGCGATTTAAGAAACGCTTCACAGCGCGCAATCTGCTCAAGCTCAATATATTCGTTCGGACGATGAGCTTGGCGGATGTTGCCCGGGCCGCATACCACCGATGGAATACCGATTTGTTGGAACAACCCGCCTTCGGTACCAAAACTGACTTTGCTTGCGGAGTTACTGCCGGCAAGCCGCTGAGTTAATCGTACAAGTTCGTCGTCGACATCGATCCAAAGTTCCGGGATCGCGGACATTTCCTGCCATTCGAATCCCGCGCCGGGCGCGATCGCGCGCATTTCGGGTAACAATTCCCGTTGTACATAAGCGTGAAACTCTTGTGCGAGTTCCTCGGGATTCTGGCCGGGTAAACAGCGAAACTCAAATTCGAATCGGCATTCGCGCGGGACGATGTTAAGAGCCGTCCCGCCCTCGATAACACCGGTGTGCACCGTGGTATAAGGCGGATCAAATCCGTTATCGAACGGGCCGGAATCGCGGAAGCGGCGCGCCATCGTTTTCAGATATGCAATCGCCTCTGCCGCCGCCTCGACCGCGTTAACACCGCGATGCGCGAGGCCCGAATGACTTTCCAGGCCGGTTACGCAGCAGCGTTGACTGAGTTTGCCTTTGTGAGCGGTGACCACCTGCATACTAGTGGGTTCGCCAATGATGCAGGCTTTTGGTTTTACCGATCGCCGCTCGAGTTCGGCGATGAGTCCACGAACGCCGATGCATCCGACCTCCTCGTCGTACGACAACGCAAAATGTACTGGCGTTTCCAAGTTTCTGCGCACGATCTCCGGCGCCAGAGCAAGACACGCGGCCAAATAGCTCTTCATGTCTGCCGTACCGCGCCCGAACAACTTGCCGTCGAGTTGCTCGACTCGATACGGGTCGGTATCCCAATCCTGCCCGTCGACCGGAACAACATCGGTGTGGCCGGACAACACGATGCCGGGTAAATCGGGCGCACCAATGGTCGCCCATAAGTTGGCTTTGGTTCGGGTTTTATCGTAGGTAAGACTCGAATCGATACCCAGCGACGATAAATAACCGCGCACTTCCTCTATCAAAGCGAGATTTGAGTTCCTGCTCGTGGTATCGAATCCTACCAAACGTTCGATCCACTCCAGGGTATTAGTCGTCGTTTGCACAGCCGGCCCCTCGTTGCGAGCATCTATTCTATCAGCAAGTCAAAAACTTGGGATTGTTAACTGTTGGATAGGCAAATCTTCCGTATTTGCCGAATCATGTCCCGGGCCTTGCGGCAAACGTAGCGTGCCGGCCGGTATCAATTGCGCATTTGGGCCATTACAATTGAACTATGCCATTGCAACACGACATTATGGGTGGCCGATCAACCGCATCACGTGTCATTACGACGTTTGCAGCGTTCATCATTGTCGTCGCCGGCATGAAGGCGGCCGACCAAATTCTGGTGCCATTTTTACTGGCTGTATTCGTAGCAATCATATGCTCACCGGCACTGCATTGGCTCACCCATAAGCGAGTGCCAACTGGATTGGCTATATTGATCGTCATTGCGGGCCTGGTCGCGGTTGGCATGTTGCTGGTGGTCGCCGTGGGCACCTCACTCGACGAGTTTACACGTCAGTTGCCTCTGTATGAATCGCAGCTGCGCGCGAAGACCGGTGTGTTAGTCAGCTGGGTGCAAAACTCCTTTGGTATCGCAATTTCGCAAAACGAAATCCTTAAGTACATCGATCCCGGAGCGGCGATGAATCTGGCCGGCAAACTCGTAAACGGCCTCGGCAGCGCTCTCACTAATGCCTTTCTGATATTCTTAACAGTGGTCTTTATTTTGATGGAGGCGGCATCGTTTCCAAAGAAGCTGCAATCCATCATGCCCGATCCCGAACAATCGCTATCGCGGCTTACACAGTTTACCGAAAGCGTTCAGCATTACCTCGCGATCAAAACCCTCGCGAGTTTGGCGACCGGCGGTGTGATCGCGGCGTGGTTGGCATTTCTCGGTGTTGACTTTCCGATACTGTGGGGTTTGTTGGCGTTTTTGTTGAACTACGTACCGAACATCGGCTCAATCATTGCCGCGGTGCCCGCCGTATTGCTCGCTTGGCTCGAACTCAATTCCGGCACCGCGCTGTGGGCGGCAGCCGGCTATGTGGTGGCTAACGGGGTGATTGGCAATCTCATAGAACCGCGACTTGCTGGGCGTAGCTTGAACTTGTCACCGTTGGTGGTATTTATTTCTTTGATATTTTGGGGGTGGGTGCTGGGCCCGATGGGGATGTTTTTGTCCGTGCCGCTAACGATGATGGTGCGCATCGCCACCGAAGGAGACGAACGATCACGATGGATTGCAGTATTGCTGAGCGGCGGCGCGTCGAAACGCGAAATCGCCACCACAGAGTCACCGTAAGCCTAACGGTGGATGCTGCTTGCCGATGAGGTTATCGCGACACGAGCAACGGACTTATACGGTGGAAAATTGACTCCGGGCGATGTTTATTTTCCACATCAGCTAATAAATCTAAAGGTCTGATTACTATATAGTTTTTTATCTTGGCATTGCCAAATCGCTCGGCTTTACGCCGTCTAGGCGCAACGAATACGTCAATTATGCTAGAGTGACAGAGTTGTTTCGGGGTGCTTTGGCGCGCCCGAATTCATCCAAAAACGATATCGCCCCTGGTGGGGGCATGGCGCTGCGTTGATACTTGCGCCACAACAGGGTACACATGGATGAATGGGGGGTTTAGTCAGTTACTAGTATCGCGGTGGGTTCATCTTGGCCTTGCTGCGTGGCTGACATTTGTCGTGACGAATGCTGGCGCGGATGCGTTCGCGCCGTTTCCGACCATTCAATCCCAGAATACACCGTCTGTAACGACACCTCCTAGCACAAGTAATTCTGCGTCGTTCGATTCCATCACCATCCCTGTAAGCCCGACCGGAGTAGTGGTGCTCGGGGTCGCCGCGAGCGTACTGGCGGGTTTGGCGCTAATTGGCCTATGGTACGTGTTCACTCACACAATTCGGCGCGAACCACCACTCGCGTACCTGTATCGAATCGATGAAGACAAGGTCACTCCGCATTTCATTAATTCGCCCACATGCCGTATCGGTCGCCACGCCAATAATAATATTTGTATCAAGGATCGTTCAATCTCGCGTTTTCACGCGGAAGTGATTCGTAACGGTGTCGGCACCTTTACGCTTATCGATCGCGGCTCGCGAAACGGTGTACGGGTCGGCAATCGACCGGTGACATCGGCCGTGCTACGCGATGGAGAATTTGTTGAAATTGGCGATGTAAGGCTTCGATTCAGCCAGTTACCGCGGGACTATATGACCTTCGACGACACCGAGGTTGTCGACACCGGCGTACGAAATGTTGTTAAGCGGCGGGTTACACCGCGCCAATTCATGACCATTGATGTACGCTTGTACAATGATCAACTCGGTTGGGTGCAAGGGCGAATTCGCGACTTAAGTGCGCGCGGCGCGTTTATTGAGACGACCCAAAAAGACCTGATTCCACGCACGCCGATCGATATGTTGTTCCCAACCATCACCGGTGTAGACCGGCGTTGGTTCCGTGTGCCTGGCGAAGTCGTACGCGAAAATCGTACCGGCGTCGGAATCGCGTTTTATGAACTCGACGGCCCGGCCGTAAACTACATACGCACGTTGTCAGACACTCCCGCCAATAGGATGCACTAGTTCGACTATTGCTGAGTTCGAGTGGGACAAATCGCGCCGTGGGAAAACGTATGACATCGCTGCGCGCGTAAGGCGCGAGCGATTGTGCTTAATTATTTTAAGATAACGGTATTCGCTACTCGTTGTCGTCAATCAATGCGCCCGTGCCGTGCCGCCGGGACTCGGTGCTTGCCGGAACCAAAACGACTCCCGCAAGTCGTTTCAGGCGCTCCCATACGTCGGCGCCGATTGCGATGCCGTCGCGCAGGGACTCGATATATCGTTGTAGCAATCAATCTTTCGCTGGCAAGTCACACTGCAGCGCTTTTGTGGGCGCGTTGTGCCCGCACTCCACGCCAAGCGTCGTCTATATCCCATACTACGCGCCGGCAGCGCCACGCCTCACGGCGCATGCGCCGGACCAACGTGCGCACAAAACTGATTCGGGTCTGGAACATCGATCCGAGACGCTGCAAACGCATGACCTCCGACGGTGGCCGCAGTGCGACGTGTGGAACCGCGTCGCCGCGATAGCCACGTCGGGAGTGATCCCCATAGAAGTCAATAAGGTTGCGACAGGCGCGCCAACACCGCGGCACAAGCGTCGGACCAGGCCGTCAATGCCTCACGCTCATCCAGGTACTGCAGGCCGTGTTCGGTGAGTCCACCTGGCGTACGCAGCTCCTCCACCATTACGGCAATCGCATCACCGCTGCGCGCCCGCACCATCGCCGCTGCCGCACGCACCGTGCCGGCCACTAATTCTCGCGCGACCGTATCGGCAATCCCTTGTTGCTCGCACCACTCGGCCACATTAGCCATCATCGCAAATACCCAGCCGTAGTAAGCGCCTAAAACGCTTGCGGCTTCGAACGTGGCCGCGTTCGGTAGCGCAATGATATTACCGAGACTCGACAGCGCTCGCTGTGCAGCCGCGTTGTGGGGATACATCGACACTGGGCTCGCGCCAATCGCCGCCGCGTTGACCAACATCGCCATAACGGGAGTGGCGGGCGCCACCATTGCTGTCAAGCGCTCGATCGACACTCCCGCCGCTACCGACACCACGGTGTGATGACGACGCCACGGTAAATCGGACAACGCGGCTTCTACATCCAACGGTCGTGTGGCCAACACCACAACGCCAGCGACTTCAATAACAGCCGCATTGCTAACCGCGACTACGCACCCGTGTTCCGCCGCTAATCGTTGCGAGCGCGTCGCGCTGCGGGGGGACAAAATGATGTCGGTGCCGGGTCGTGACCGTACTAATCCGCGAATCAGAAATTCTGCAAATTCGCCAACGCC
>JAOTWM010000169.1 GCA_029862885.1 Gammaproteobacteria bacterium | reverse complement strand
GCGAACGCCCTACAATGAAACGGTATATCTGAAGGCGTTGCAACGTAAAGGGGCACCGTTACTCAAGCAGGCAGATGCCACAGTTTTAACTTGACGGAATAACTCAGGGCATGAAGCAGTTAGTCAGAAAGCTAGAAAAACCATGCCGTGCCAGGCGAAGACCGGCCTAATTTGGGTTACGTCGCTGCTTCTGCATTCTAGAGTGTTAACAAGCGCCCAAGTTTGATAAAGACGCGGCGCGTGAGATATTGAGACTAGTGGCCTAACTTTTCCATCAGGGACTACATGGAGGGCCTCTCTTATCGAAATTCAGAGGACTGGCTGCGGGTCGAACAGGGACTGCGGCGGGCGGAACTGCCGAACTAGGCGTATTGCCCAATTGCTAACGAATCGGCGGCGACTCTACTAACCTGCTAGGACCGCGTCCATTGCGGGAATGGCCGCGATCAAGCCGACTTGTTCCGCTTGCTTGCGGAGATCCGCCAGGCGTTCGATGGCGTTTTCCTCGAACGCGACGGCGTACTGGCTAAGGCCGAGCGCGTCGAGCCACTGCCGGACGCCGGTCATAGCAATACCTTTACTCCCCAGTTATGGCGACGGCTAAACTCAATCCAGCAACCCCGCTTTGCGATACCCTTCAATCCAGTTATCGACATCCTCTTGACGTTTACATATCCGCGCATGGTTGGCGGCGTAGCGCGGAAAGTTCACATCTTCCGCGCATAGCGACCGGAACTGGGCTACTGCCTGCCGAGCCTCCTCCATGCGTCCCAATTGCACGTAGCAGGCTGCCATGTGAGTATAGGTATGAGGTGGTGGGTTATGCCGTCCCTTGAAAGTCTCCAAAGACGCTTCGTAATCGCTAAGCAGGTATAATGTCTCTGCCCTTCCTTCCCATGAAAAACCAGCATACTGTGGGTCCATTTGTTGGCTCTTTTCTAGCAAGCGCAAGCCATCCGCTGCGTTGCCCTGATAGGCTTTAAGCAAACCGTATTTTTCTATAGTCGTAACATCATTGGGGTTGAGATGCAGGGCCAGTTCGAGATGAGTATTGGCCAGGTCGAATTCGCCAAAACAAAAATACGTCTCGCCAACCAAGGCATGAACTGCCGGATCATTTTCCCCATACTCGAGAGCCTTTTCAATGAGGGGCCTGGCCTTTGATTCCTGATCGCCATACCAGATACCGAGACTAAACACGTTGTATCCATAGATTTGGGAAAGAAGGCCGTACGACAGCGCAAATGTCGGGTCAATTCTAATGGCATTTTCAAGCATGGTGACGGCAGATGGATCATTCCCGCCACTATTTTCAAAGATCCACCGGCCTTGTAGATAGTAGTCATAGGCTGAAAAGCTTTCTGTTGATTTGCGCTGAGTTTGCTCTCTCATCGAATCTTGAATTCGGGCAGGAAGTACGGAAACAATGGCCTGGGTGATTTCGTCCTGCACCTCGAATATATCTTTTAGCTCGCGGTCATAGCGTTCAGCCCAGATATGAGCGCCGCTTTTTGCCTCCACCATCTGCACCGTAACCCGTACCCGGTCACCTGCCTTGCGGACGCTGCCTTCGACGATATAGCTGACGCTCAATTCCCGTCCAACATCCTGAACTTTGATGGCCTGTCCCTTGTAGTAAAAAGTCGAGTTCCGGGCCATGACGCGCAATTCACGAAATCGGCTGAGTTCGGTGATAATGTCCTCAGTGATACCATCGGAGAAGTATTCCTGCTCCGGATCGCCACTCATGTTGGTGAAAGGGAGGACCGCAATGGACGGTTTCTCAGGCAAGTGTGATCCTGCTGCCTCTGGCTGGGCCGGCGTTTCGAACTCGGATATCACGGCTCCCGACTTTGGGCTGACTGCATAGACCTTAACCGGCTCATCGAATCCCTTGACCTGTCGTTCCCCTAGACTCTCGTACTCGAACGGCAGTCGTTTCGGCACCGTCTCGTAAGCCGCTCCCTGGATACAGGCACCACCATTCTCGGCCAGTTGCTCCAGACGCTGCGCCAGCACGACGCCCTCACCAGTCACCGTATTATCGGCAATCACCACTTCGCCCATCGCAATTCCAATGCGAAGCACGGGTCGAATCTCATCAGGTAGTTGCTCATTGACAATGGTATTGGCGGCCTGGAAAACGATAGATGCGCTGACAGCGTCAGAAGCCCTGGCAAACTCGGCAACCAGTGCATCGCCTCGAATTTCATGCGCGATCCCACCATGGTTGCTGATGGTCCCAGAAAATCGTCGAAATGTATCCTGTATGCGTTTGTGTGCCAGGGTCTCATTCTTTTGGACGAGCGAGGTCGACCCGACAACATCGGCATGGAGTAGAACGGCCAACTTGCGTACAGGGGTTTCTGTCACTGCGGGAACGCTTCGTCTTTTGGATTCTGGAACGGTGCATTGAGATACTATCGCGGGAGCAAAATGGTAGCTAGCGAATATCGGTTATCGAGGCTCAGCCGCGCGAACAATTCTGGTGCATTATCGAATGCTAAATGCCCGCTTGTGGACTAAGGCAGAAGATCGATACAAGTAATCTGGCTACCACATCGCATGATCCCGTATGGCCGCTTAGATCGAAGTAGTCATACCAGGATTTTCATCTCGGATTTGACAGTCATAATGAACAGTAATTCCTCGCGCGCAACAGCGAAACCGCTTCTCTCATCAATTACCCAATTTGCTCATATCGTGCACTAATTTCACCCACGTAAAATAGTCCATTTTGCGATTTCCACGTATATTGAGCGACCACATATGTTAACAAACCACCCACGAAATCTACTACCATAGACGGCAATTACACATTTCGAAACGGAGGTACCGCATGACTGGTGTTATTGAACCGAAAGAAAACGGGCCATTGCTGGTCAAAAATGTACAATCGCTGACGAACTCCAAAGGAGCAGATATCCTTCCCGATAAGGAAGTAATCGCCCTGTGTCGTTGCGGTAAATCAAACAACAAACCGTTTTGTGACGGCACCCATAGCAAGATTGGCTTCTCCAGCGCAACGGACAATCCCAAAGCAGGAAAATGGCAGGACTACGTCGGTGAACACATCACAATCCACGATAACCGGCGTCTGTGTGCCCACGCGGGTAAGTGCACCAACGGACTTCCCGGCGTGTGGGGTATGGGAGGGGAACCCTGGATCGACCCGGACGGCGCGGACGTCGAGGCGATAATCGCGGTTATCGAGCAATGCCCGTCGGGTGCACTGAGTTACAGCATCGAAGGCAAACAGGCCGACGCCAAAGCCCCGACCGATGGCGTGTTTGTGTCCATGGACGGCCCCTATCACGTCAGCGGTGCGATTACCTTGAATGACCCGTCGCGGGACGCCGATGATGTCCCTAGCCGGTATGCACTGTGCCGATGCGGGGCCTCAAAGAACAAACCGTTTTGTGACGGCTCACACTGGGAAATCAAGTTCGAAGACGACAATAACTGAATCACAACCGCAAATTTGCGGGGCCCCGAATTCGTTTTCGTTTTACTTAATGCCGGGCAGTAAGCCGCTGAATCCGCAGCCCGCGATGACGGCAACAAATGCGGCAATATCGAGTCCGGGCAACGGCGAACTGCCGAAGCCAAACAGAGCGAGCAGCGCAACACCAAGGCAAATGAGAATGGCGCCACCAACTTGCCTGGCTGCGGCTGGCACCGGCGCATGCGCCGTGCGTCCACGCCGCTCCAGCGGCGCCAGTAAGAAAGTAACCGGAATTAACACCGCGTAGAGAAATGCAATCCAGATCGGACGAGTGAGCCACCACTCGAGGCTCCCCGGGTCCAGCCCCAACCCGAATCCATCGGCCAGGTAAGCCAGCGCAACGATGATCACCATCACGGTAAGGTGCCAAAGATAAAGCGTCATGATCATACTGTTGACCAATACCGTTGCGGCCCAAAGCCGCAATCCCGACAACATTCGCCGCATCGGTGACTCAATCGCGAGGAGCAATCCAAACTGAAAAATACCCAGCGCCAGCAAAGTGATCTTCGGCGGCGTCGTATTGCTCAGGGTTCCGTCGGGCGATCCCACCATGGCGAGAGGATATGGCCCCGTCACCATGAGCAATAGCAACGCCAGAAATCCGAACGCCGAATAAATAATGAGTCGTGCCGGGCTGCCCATACGCCCATCGCGCCACGCATAACCCAGATGGTGCACGGCTAGCCACACCCAGAGGTAATTGCTCCAGCCTATCCATTTAAGATCTGCGGCGAAGAAAGCAACATCGCCGAGTGCAGCAAGAGCGACAAACGCCCAAAACGAAGTGAAACCCCAGCGCTGCCAGGCGATGTACGTTGCGGGCGCGAGGATGACAACCGCGATGTAGATCGCGAGAAACCAAATTGGAATTAGGGCGGTTCGCGATGCCAGTCGGGTGACATCGCCACTAACACCTAAGAAATATAATGTTGCTGCGAGCGCTCCCCAGCCCAGTATCAGTGCCAGTAGTGGTGTGACGAGTCGATGCAGACGCGCCCCCAACCATCCGGCATAACCAACCCCTCGGCGGCGGGCACTTTCCTGTGAAACGGCGTTCGCATATCCCCCAACGATGAAGAAAATCGGCATGACCTGAAATATCCAGGTCAACCACTGAGTTGCTGGCCGCACCGACATGAGATTACCGGGAGTCAGGGATCCATCCCGGTAGTAAAGAGCAACGACGAGCCAATGGCCCGTGACTACCACCAATATCGATACGGCACGAAGAAAATCGACGTATCGATTGCGTTCGTTGGGCGTAGCCGCTGCGAGTTCTTTGGTTTGTGACCAGATGCTCATCAGCTATTCTCCGTTCTTGCGGAGCGCCATCTCACGCAAAACTCCTCGCGCGGGTCAAATCATTCAGCCACGGCCGAGTTCTGCCTCGATACTGCTAAGGCGCGTCTCGAGTTCTCGTCGCTGTTTCTTCTTTTCGTTCAGATCTTCGCGATTGAGCGCAATATTATCTTTTAGCTCTTTAATTCGGTTTTCGACACGCCAGGAACGCCCGCCCGATCTCACCAGCGCGTCCCCCGCGCGTCGCAATTCGTGCTCGAATTCATCGCGCGCTTCCTCTAACACGTCCTCAACCTGCTCAAGACGTTCGAGGGCCACACGAGTTTCTTCGGCCTGTTTTTGCAGACGATCGATGATCATTATCGTTACCCCCGGCGATAAAAGCAGTCCCAGGGGGTAACAAACTATTATGACTGGCCGGCGGCTTTAAACCCCTGCTGCAACTTCTTGGCCGCGCGCATCGCCCTCACGGCTTCCTTGGAAGTGATGCCGACGGTGGTTTTCAGATCCGTCACTCCGCCCGTGGCCGCGGCCGTTATCAGCGCGCCCATGGTTTCGGCTTCTGTTTGTCCCCTGCCGCCCTGCAGGATCACCAGGAAGTCGTACTCGCCGTAGGTCACGAAGTAGTGGAGCAATTTCAATCCCGCGGCCTTGGCTAGTCGCGCGACCGCCTCGCCACGATCCTCGGGTTTCTGGACCATTCCCTGAATGGCTTCCCGGGTATAACGCCCTTGGGTGATGTATGTTGTCATTACGGTTCCTCCAGTGTAGAACGCATTGTTATTCGGCGTGCTCGAAGTGAGCGCGGCTATCCTCTCACCATCTCGCCAATCGATGCAAGCTAGCGGAGCAGTGGATAGAAAATCAAGTCACGACATGCTCTGACGCGGAATCGGAAACATGCACGAACATTTCTTACTTGATCAACAACAAATCTGTGGGCGGCCCGAATCCGTCGCTACCCGATTCAATGGCTACTCACAGTAAATTTATCGGCGTTGCTGTTTTGGCAGGCTTGGCGGCTATGTTCGCCTTTTCGCAATATCGTGCAAAAGTCGATCTGCCGACTAACCTCACCGTCGTGAATCGTGATTCGACAGCGATCGATTTCGAACTTGATACACTCGATGGCGGGCGTGTTCGCTTGTCGGACCTACGTGGCAAAGTGGTCCTCATCAATTTCTGGGCGTCGTGGTGTCCGCCCTGCCGCGAGGAAATGCCTGCTCTTAACCGATCCGTTATCAAATTAGACAGTGACATATTTGTTGTTTTGGCCGTCAACATTAAAGAAGAGACCGATCAAATACGACGATTCGTCAAGGAATTCGGCCTGAGCAATAATATTCAGATACTACTTGACCGAGACTCGTCGGTAGTTGATCGCTACGCGCGCGCACTGCCAAGTAGTTTTATTGTCGATAAGAAGGGCTATGTGAGGTACGTGGCTGAAGGTCCGCTGCAATTTGATTCGGATGAGATAATCCAAATATTGACGGAATTGCTGGATGCCTAATCGTATAACGGTAATCCGGTACATCCACGTGCCTATATTTGATAATCAACCGCAATTCCGACACATGATCTCCAAAATTAAAGAACTCGACTACCGGGAAACCCCGTTGGGCGACATCAGTCTCCGGCGCCGATCGGAGCCCAAGCTCGATGGGAAAATTCTCTACGAGGTAAAGCTCAGCGACGAGTTCCTGATGTCGAGCCTGTTTACCGAGGCCGAGATTCAGCTGGCGCGACTCGGGCTCGCCGCGCTAAAAAATACTGGTAATGTACAAGACCTAGACATCGTCGTCGGCGGTTTGGGGCTCGGCTATACGGCGGCTGCGACCCTGGAATACCGTGCGGTTCGAACGTTGACAGTCGTCGAGGTGATGCAACCGGTGATCGACTGGCACCGTCGCGGCCTCGTACCGCTTGGGATGCAATTAACGTCAGACCCTCGCTGCACCCTCCTCCACGCTGACTTCTTCGACATCGCGACGTCGCCCGACGCCGGTTTCGATCCCGCCGCCCCCACCCGCCTGGTGCACGCCGTTTTGCTCGATATAGATCATTCCCCTAGCCATTGGCTTAAGCCCACAAACCGTGCTTTTTATACCGCACCGGCGTTGCAGAACCTGGCCAACAAGCTCCACCCCGGAGGGCTCTTCGGACTGTGGTCCAACGATCCCCCGGACGCCGCATTCATTCGATTACTCGATAGCGTATTCGAGGCTTCGCAAACCTATATCGTGACCTTTCCGAACCCGTATACGGGTGGCGAGTCGTCCAATACGGTCTACTTGGCACACAAAAGTGGCGTTAGGCGTGAACGGGATTGAATTTGGTTCCCGGGAGCTACTCGCGGTATTCGACATACTCCAATTTCGACAGTGTATAACCGACGTAGACCAGCAGTCCGGTGCCACTCAAAAATGCCGCCAGGCCCCAGGGGAAACCGATTCGAGTTCCAGCGAATGACAGGGCCATGGTAATGAGTGCGAAGACCACTGTCACCAGAGCCCGCCCCTTAGTCCTTGCATCGGTCGTGTATTTGGCCTGGCAATCCGGACATACGCGGTACGGTCTAAAGCTGTATTGCGATAACAAGCTCCGACTCCGCATATCGCTTTTGCAAGCCGGGCAGCTCATCTTTGTTCGCATTATGTTGCGACTGGGCACTCTCAGTATCCAGACCGTCGCTACCGATCACGTATGTGGGAATTGGTCCGATTGGCGGCAAGCACAGCATTCGCAGGCAAAAGGTCTTTATTCATGGCGCTACTCTACCGCAACCAGCCCGTGCGACAAACGATCCACTCTTGCAGTTCGTTGGCATCGGATGCATCATTGAGTTTCGATGGCAACGTCTCTATTTGATCTGACCGACAGAACCCTCACCGCCCTGGTTGCGGGGCTTGAGAAAAGACATGCCGGTGAGGACGGTGTGGCGGAAACCCTGGCACGGTTGAACGCGCAAGACTATACCCAACGCGGTAAACCGAAGGCCCCTGCCAAGCGCGATCCAGCCTGCCGGCACTTAGCGGCAGGTATCGCCGCGACGTGGCACGTTGACAAAAACCTAAGCGCTGCGATCGGCGACCTCGCTCCATTGCTGCATTGGCAACGGGTTCCCGAACAAGTGCCACGGCCCCCACAAGGCTTCATGGACGATTACGCTTACACCCAAATTATTGGGCCAAGCGGTGTTTATCCCGGTGACGATTTCATGTTCGGTCTATTCATCATCGGGCCCAGGCAGATTTATCCCGAACATAGTCATGCATCGCCCGAGTTGTACTGGCTGTTTACTGGTCCGACTGCATGGCGGTTACCCGTCGACGGACCATGGACCCAAAAAAGGGCGGGTGAGCTGCAGTGGATCAAACCTCAGCAGGTGCACGCGATACGTACGCTGGATGTTCCGCTATTGGCCACCTGGACTTGGACCGAAGATATTGACGGTGATTTCTGTATTCTTGGCGCCGATCGCTCAACCCCGCTTAATCAACCGGCAGGGTAGTGATTTGGTAGGTGTCAGAAATACCGCGCGATCTGCAACTGCGCATAGTCGTCCCGGCTGAAAGCGTATGCGGGCTCTCCTAATTCCGCACCGGTAATCGCTCGCACGCGTAGCTCAAGAATGATGTTGTTGCCGATGCGCCGCTCGGCCTCAATATTGAAGAACGTCTCCGAAGTGTCCACGTCGACAACGACACCCGCAAGCACAACCGTATCCTGTACGTCGTTGAGCGCCAGCCTGCCACCGCCGAACCAATCATTGTCTGCCAGCGTAACGGGTTCGCTTACCGATCGATCGTCGTACTGATACTCCATGAGCAAACCGATATCGGTCGCGCTATCGAACACCTGATAAGACGTGTACTCATAACCCGCGATCACCGCCGCAAACGACCCGTCAAATCCATCTCTGAGGATCGCCTCCAACTTCCAAAGTCAAGCCTCTCTGGTGCACTGGAGATCAAGGCCGATCTGGTCGATCTGAGCGTAGTGCGGGATCAGACTCTTCCCGTCGCCTGCAAACTGCAGCCGCGGCTCACGGCTCGTGCCCCGAAAGTAATAAACACCAACGTCAACATCGCCCAAATAGTGACTGTAGCGCAGCGCAAAATCCGCGTGTGTTTCTTCAGAACCCGACTCGAACACGGCGTTGTCCGAGTCGACCGGCAACGGCGGGCGGAACCGTCCCTCGGGACCCGGGAATGTCCGCTTCCGGAAGTACGGCAGCGCGTAGAAATTCAGTAATCCCCAGTCCTGCTGCAACGCGAGATTGACCATTGGCTGGCCAAGCTTGTCTTCCTGGTCGATATCTTCAACCAGGTCCTTCTGGTTAATAATGTCAACCAGGTGTACAGACTCGGTCACGCCCCAAAACACTTTGTCGGCGCCGACGAGAATCTCGACATTGCCGTCTTGGTAGGCCCAATACGCCTCGCGCAAATCGACATGGGTGCGCGCCTCATCGGAATCGTCCCACCGGCCAAACGGAATCAGCGACGCGCGTTGCGTGTCATTTTCGTTCCGCCAACGTAATTCCAAGTCGCCGGACAGCGACAATTGCGTACCGCCTGCGCCCTGCCCCGACCATAGGGGGTCCTGAACGAACGTCCGGGTCTGCAACGCGCCATTACCCGATAATTCCCAAGAGGGTTCGTCAGCCCGTGCCGCCGCAACGACCATCGTCAACGAAACAACGACCAACGACCAACGCCTGCATGTGGTTCTCACCGTCGTCACCACAACCGATACAGTCGGCCTTTCGATTGGTTTCGGGCACCCACAAGTTACTCGGCAATATTCAATCGCAAATTCATGGCCGCCCCGCATTCGGCCACATTCGCTGAAGTTGTTCCCACATCTCCACGACGACCGAGCAATCGACCGATTAAATCAACCAATCCAATCCAAACCGTTTTATTATCCAATAGATATTCTCCTGATGCCTAACGGCCTTTCCTTTTATTCCTCCTTT
>JAOTWM010000694.1 GCA_029862885.1 Gammaproteobacteria bacterium | reverse complement strand
TCGATATTTCGATCTGTGAAGCATGCGGCGGAGCTATCAAGTTCATTGCAAGCATCGAAGACCCTGTGGTGAGATTGCTGCCGTTGACGACTCCATTACAAATGTCCGTGCCGATACTGATATTGTAAACCTAGGGGTCCGGTGTGGGTATAAACCGATACTCAACTAGGATTGATTTTCAATCGAATATGAATCCGCCAATTTTACTCGTCAACTATATTTAACTTCGCTCAAATTAGTGGTTCCGTAAGCCTGAGCTGCAACTCCCTGATATGCCGCACCGCATCGTTTATTTTGTTACGCGCTTGCGTGGGCAGGCTGCGATCATTCGCGAGACGGTTGAGCTGCTTGATTACCTCATTACTTCTATCTTTCATGTGTTCCCCCTGATTGAGAGAGATATAACAATATTCGAGGGAACTCGGCATCGCTCAAATTGGTTAAATCTGCACCGATTAGCAAGAACTGTTAACTATTTACTTAATGGGGGCTATGGGTCGCTAGTAGAAGTGGAATTGGGAATCTGAATGCCTGTTTTCTCCAATATAGATACTCACAGCCGTTCTCGACCATACTGGTAAAGCTGTCAGGTATCTGTCAGCGAGAGCGGGAGTCCTGCCGTAACGTCGAACTGATCTGGCTGACTGGCCGGTTGATGCCGAGCTTCAAGACGATTGCCGATTTCAGGAAAGACAATCGAAAGGCCATTCGCCGCGTGTGTACGGAGTTTGTCGGGGTGTGCCGGGCGCTTGAGTTATTTTCAGCGACGCTGGTGGCGATTGATGGCAGTAAGTTCAAGGCGGTTAACAGCCGCGACAAGAACTTCACCCGGAAGAGCGTCAAACGCCGGCTTAAGAAGACCCAGGCGAACATCGACCGTTATCTGGCCATGCTGGATCAGGCGGACCGGGAAGAACCGGAGATCAAGGAAACCACTGCTGAGGAACTCAAGCAAAAGATCGCCTCGATGGAGGTGAAGCAGCGACGATAAGCGGCCAAACTGAGACGATGGTAAATATTGATTTACCCTTGTTTGGGAGAAATTTACCCTTGTTTGGATGATGAATCGTGGCCTCAGTAAATCATATCATGGTCCCATGAAAATCTTATCGGATTAGGATTTGCACGCAGCAGAAAGCACAACTAAAAAAAGACAACGCGTCAAATAAACTTGAAGCCATCTCATTAAGGTGGCTTTTTTTATATTTACTCGGTGTCCGAAAGTGGCCGGAGATTGTCTCCTACCTCATCCTGTTGGGTGTCTACTTTGGAGTAAGCAGGCCCCTAAAGCGCTGATACCAGCAGTAGAGTTCGGCCCATTGCTAGCATAGCGACCTCTGGCCACGTTCCATCTGTTTCCCATGCACCATTGCCTCTTAGGCTATAGTCAATCTATTATCGAATTGCCGTGGTATGCAGCAAAACAGAATGGTCGGCGGACTTTCTAAAGATGATAAAGAAAATTGATCTGCAGCGAATCCACTTCGTCGCGCATCACGTACTCGAACCGCAGGTCCGATTTGTCGTTGAGCATGAACTGCAGGCCCGCGCCAAACAGCAATCCGCTGTCGTCACCGATATCTAAACCTGCCTGCGCGAGCCATCCTAGCCGTCCGGAAATGGTTCCGTCGACAACGTAGCTGGCCCAGATTCCGGTATCGTCATTGTCGAAACCAAAATCCATGAAACCGAACTCGACCGAACTGTTGACTCCCTCCATCAGGTTGATCTGGTTCAGGTAGTAGGCCGCGAAAAACTGGAACCCGGTATCGTCTTCATCGGGGCTGCCGATTTCGTTGTCGGATATGCCGACGCCGATCGAAAACTGGTTGCTGTCCAGCAGGGGTTTGTTTTCCTGGGCATGAGCCTGCGTCAATACAGCGCCGAGTGTTAGAACCATAATCAGGCTAATCGGGAATTTACGAGGATAAAGCATTGTTCAATGTCCTTCTCGAAAGAGGTTTCAGGGGATTGCGGCATCTTAAGCTGGGTGCACGCCGCGATCAAGGCGGCTAATTGTGGATGCGAAAGGGGCGCTGAATAAAGGGAAATAGTTAACAGTACTGACTTATCGAAGTTTAGTGGGGGCTTCGTGATTGCAAGTAACTCGACATTCACTTACAAGGGCAAACCGGTGAAGGTACAACAGATGGCCGAAGATCTAGGCGTTCGCTACGTCCTCGAAGGCAGCGTGCAA
>JAOTWM010000168.1 GCA_029862885.1 Gammaproteobacteria bacterium | reverse complement strand
TCATTACCTACGTCCCTGTAGGCAATAGCTGGGCTATTACTTACGTTCCACGCCTTGATCTTGATCATTTTGAATCCCAACTTGATCCGCCCAGACTTATGCAGAGGTTCCTTGAATTAGCGTGTCGAGCCTTTTTCGTCGTGCGCGATGTCGACGAGTTTGTTGGCGAGCGCATCGTATTCTTCACGATAGCCAACGAGTGGATCGCCCTCTTGCGGATGGTAGTACGCATCGGGACTGAATTCCTCGGCGTGTTCATGGGCAATGAACTGTTTTTGCATTTCCAGCATTCGTTTAATAATTTTCTGTTTTTCACTCATCGCAGTAGTTCCTAGATTGATATTTGATTGATTAGGCACTGGCCCGGGTTGTGGCGCCAATGGCCTTATAGGGTACGAACAGCCCGCAGCCGAGCAGTCGCTCCGGGCCGATTCCGCGTTGTTGCAATGTGACCGAATCTTGTGGGTCGAGGTCGGCCAACAGTACGCTACGGGTGTGAATCGGCGCCGCGGGTGTGGCAGTCGTATAGGGCAATCCACACATAATTTTGGTAATGGTAACGCCCATGCGCGCGGCGTTATCTACAATAAACCGCAACAGCTCCGCTTCATCCGCGCCATCCGGTACCACGGTGTAACGCGCGAACAAGGTCGTGAGCGGGCTCAAGTTGCGAACTTTTGCAGAGCCAATGCCGAGTTTGGCTTGAGCCACGTCCAGGGTTCGCCCACTGAGGGTCTCGGCTTCCGATATTCTCGTTTTCGGGATGCGCAGAAATAATCGGGTTCGCTTAGAAAGGTGCAAAATGTCGTCTACCTGTGCGCCTGGTTGCTGCCAACCATGCGCGGTTGCACCCGTATGGATGCGATGAATGCCGGTGCCCGGTTCGTCACGAAGCCAGGGTAGCGCGCCGAACAGCGCACTCGCCAAATCGTACGCATGGTCCACGGGCAATGATCGGCAATCCAATTTGAATCCGATATCCACGATATCGTCCGGCACAACGAACGCTGGTTCATCGACAGGATCGGTCCAATACATCGTCACGATACCCGGTCCTGGTATCGGATCCGATACACACGGCGTGCCTGCTCATCGCTGTCCTTAAACGCACTGCGCGCATGCAAAACATTATTGCACACGATTCCGTGACCGTGCTCGAGGCGCAGCCGCACGGTCCACGGCGATTCGCTATCGAGCACAGACTCGAGATGCCGGATCGCAGCAGTCACTAAGGGGTCGGGTTTCCAATGCACATACTTGCGCCGCGCTGTGTAGCGCATGAGTATCGTGCCGGTGCTCGCGTCATTGACGAGTACGGGCCCGGCACATGCCGCGCGAACGACTTCACCGGCGGCGGTACGGTTCGCGGGGATTGTGATGACGTCGGGTTGCATCAGTGCGGTAATCCAATCGGGATCGCGGTCACGCAGCAGGATGTATGCGATATCCGGGTCGAACAACGCATTGGTGCCGCCGCTCGCGGCCGGACGTACACAATGCAACAAGAATGCTCGAACCGGAGTACCAACCGGATCGTAGTAACCGTCCGTATGCCAGTTTAGCGCTCGACGCGAGTACGGGATATAGTCGTTCGCGACATTGCTGACCTCAAGTGTGCTGATGCCGTGAGCCCCGGCCTGCAGGTTGCTGGTGTGGCGTTGCAAGCCGAGTTGTTGTGCAAACCCTAGTAGGGCGATCTGGTCATCGGCGCGATGTCGCAGCCAGCGGTAGGCGGCAAAATTGTACTGGCGACAGCGGGCCTGGAGTTGGCCAATTTCCTGCTCGGTCAAGGCTTCAGGGTCGCGGATATCCACATACAGCGCCGCGTGGTCGAGCGGGTAGGCCGCGAGCTTTTGTTGCCGCCAGCGCCGATATGCCGGTTCGTCATTGAGCCAGGTTTGATGTCGATTCTGAGCTGGAAGTGTCACGGGTTGTCGATGATAATACGGATACGGTATGCCGCAATACCGATTCGGAAGCGCACTACCCACTAAGAGATAGGGGCCCCGTGGAGTTTCATCCGTTAGGGCAGGTGCGTGTACGGATGCGGCCCAATACAATGCGGAAAGCCGATTGTTAATCCAGGCGCTCAGGAGCGAACTCAATGTCGAAGCAGAAACACGATACTCCCATGTTGGATGAACTGGAGAATGGCCCGTGGCCGAGTTTTATCTCCGGCATCAAGCGCCTGCGGGATGAGCATGGCGACGAGCGCGTCAACGGCATTGCCAATGATCTGCTCGGGCAACTCGAACATTCCTACGAAACCCGCAAGGGTTATTGGAAGGGCGGGACGGTGAGCGTTTACGGCTATGGCGGCGGAATTATTCCGCGGTTCTCGGAAGTCGGCAAGCAGTTTCCGGAGTCTAAGGAGTTCCATACCCTGCGGGTACAGCCACCGGCCGGTAATCACTACTCGACTGACATTCTACGCCAGCTCGCGAATAGTTGGGAGAAGTGGGGTTCGGGGCTAGTCACGTTTCACGGCCAAACCGGCAACATCATGTTTATCGGGTCCACCACCGAAAACACCCAGCACTTTTTTGACGAAATCAACGACTACGGATTCGATTTAGGCGGCGCGGGTCCATGTGTGCGCACCGCACAATCCTGTGTGGGAGCGGCGCGTTGCGAGCAATCGTGCGCGAACGAACAAAAAATTCATCGCGCTTTGGTAAATAACTTTACCGATGATGTTCATCGACCCGCATTGCCGTACAAGTTCAAATTTAAGATATCCGGTTGCCCGAACGATTGTATGAATTCGATCGAACGGGCGGATTTTGCCGTCATCGGCACTTGGCGCGACGAGATTAAGATCGACCACGATGAGGCCAAATCGTTTGTCGAGACTAAAGGCCGGCAATATATGATCGACAATGTCATCACCCGGTGTCCGACCCAATGCATGACCCTCAAGGACGACGACTCGTTGGAAATTGACGATCGAAATTGTGTCAAGTGCATGCATTGCTTGAATGTGATGACCAAAGCTCTATCGCCGGGTGACGATCGCGGCGTCTCGGTGTTGATCGGTGGCAAACGCACGCTAAAGATCGGCGATCTCATGGGGACAGTTGTTGTGCCGTTTATGAAGCTCGACACGGATGAGGATTTTGAACACTTGGTTGAATTGAGCGAAAACACGATCGAGTTCTGGGCCGAAAACGCATTGGAGCACGAGCGGTGTGGAGAAATGATCGAGCGCATCGGTTTGGTCAATTTTCTCGATGGCATCGGTGTCGATGTCGATCCCAATATGATTTCGCATCCGCGCGA
Organism: Gammaproteobacteria bacterium; assembly: GCA_029862885.1. Taxonomy (GTDB): domain Bacteria; phylum Pseudomonadota; class Gammaproteobacteria; order Arenicellales; family JAOTWM01; genus JAOTWM01. The sequence goes on along the minus strand of JAOTWM010000168.1, from coordinate 6,544 downwards.
AAGCTCGTACGTGCGAATGGACGGTTGGGACGATGAAGCGCAAAAATGGTTTGAACGCAAGCAAGAAGAGAAGCGCAGTACCCTTACCGCGCAAGCAGGATAGGAGTCGATAATGGCACTCGCCGATATGCGTAGACCGATAGAGTCTGGATGTCCGGATGGATTCCAGTACATGCATCCAGTGATGATTAGAAATTTCGGTCAGTGGAAATTCCACGACCACCCGCGGCCCGGTGTATTGCGGCATGTCGCCAATAGCGGTGAAACAGTCTGGACCGTTAAGGCCGGAACGCAGCGTATTCTCGACGCCTTCACGCTGCGCAAGCTGTGTGATATCGGCGATGAGTACGCGGATGGTCACGTGCGTTTTACGATACGCAGCAACATCGAGTATATGGTGGACGACGGGGCAAAAGTTGACCCGCTGATAGAGGCCTTGGAAGCGGCCGGATTTGTGGTGGGCGGCACGGCCAACTCGGTTGCATTCATTTCCCATACTCAAGGCTGGCTGCATTGCGATATTCCCGGGACCGATGCATCCGGGGTCGTAAAAGCGATGATGGATGAGCTTATCGACGACTTCAAGAATTGTAATATGCCTAATCGCGTGCATATCACGACGTCGTGTTGCCAGATCAACTGTGGGGGTCAGGGCGATATTGCCATCAACATTCAGCATACCAAGCCCCCGAAAATCAATCACGATTTGGTGGCGAATGTATGTGAACGGCCGGCGGTGGTGGCGCGTTGCCCGGTAGCCGCGATCCGACCGGCGCAGGTCAACGGTAAGCCGAGTCTCGAGGTCGATGAAAAGAAGTGCATCTGCTGTGGCGCGTGTTATCCGCCATGCCCACCGATGCAGATCAACGATCCGGAGCACAGCAAATTGGCGATCTGGGTCGGTGGAAATCACTCCAATGCGCGCAGCAAGCCGAGTTTTCAAAAACTTGTGGCGGCGGGTATACCGAATAATCCGCCGCGCTGGCCCGAAGCAACTGCGTTAGTGAAACGCATATTGAAGGCATATCAATCCGACGCCAAGGATTGGGAGCGGATGAATGAGTGGATCGATCGAATTGGTTGGCCACGTTTTTTTGAACTCACCGGGTTGCCATTTACCAAATATCATATCGATAACTGGAGGGGCTCCCGTAAAAGCTTGAACGCGTCGACATATATTCGCTTCTAGCTTAGGGCCGCATGGACTTGCGCGTATGAAAATTGCAATTATGGTGAATACGGGTCCGTACACGCATCAAGCGTCCGACACGGCATATCTTTTCGCCAGCGCCGCATTGCGGAAAGGCCACGAAATTTATCGCGTTTTTTTTTATCACGACGGCGTCAATAACGGCACGCGTTTAACGGTGCCGCCGCAGGACGATCGTCATGTCGTCAATCGTTGGTCTGAATTGGCAGATCAGCACGGTGTGGATCTGGTCGTCTGCGTGGCGGCCGCGCAACGTCGTGGCATCATGGATGCGGACGAGGCGAAGCGGCATGGAAACAATGCCGATAACCTCGCCTCCGGGTTCCGAATTTCGGGGCTTGGTCAACTTGTCGAAGCTGCGGTACAGGCCGATCGTTTGGTGTCGTTCGGTGACTGACGTCGACGACATGTATGAAGAGGACGGTGCGCCAGGCGGTATCGTCAAAAAAATCGCCTACGTCAATCGACGGGCTCCGCACGGCACTATCTACGCATTGGAGGGGTTGGAGGTCGTATTGATAGGGGCCGCATTCGATCAGGACGTGAGTATGATTTTTGTGGACGATGGTGTCTACGACCTTAAACGGGGGCAGGATACCGGTGTATCTGGAATCAAGAACTTTTCGCCGGCGTACCGCGCTCTGGAGATGTATGACGTTGAAAAGCTTTACGCCGAGAGTGAGTCGTTGCAAAAACGTGGTCTTGTTGTGGAGGATTTGATCGTGCCGGTGGAAGTGTTGAGCTCTGCGGAGGTGGCGGAGCTATTGGCGGGCCAGGACATAGTGTTGAATTTCTAGGAATGCGAGATGTTGCATATCGTCAATAAATCGCCGTTCGAGAAAAACAGTCTGGAAACTGCGGTACGTTTGTCGCAACCGGATAGTGCGATATTGTTGATCGAGGACGCGGTCTATGCCGCTTCAGGCGATACGTCGGCGGTCACGATGCTGAAAGACGTGCTGCGGGACCGGCAGGTGTTTGCATTGGGTCCGGATTTACAGGCTCGTGGAGTAGACGTGGAAAAGGTGCCCGACGGTATTGAGATAATCGACTACGAGGGGTTTGTGGACCTGGTTGTGGCGCATGAATCCACGCAGTCCTGGTTGTAATCGATGTTGAACGATTTACCAATTTAGGAGTATGACAGATGACGATTGAAGTGGGCGGCAAGGTATTCGAAACGGACGAAGAGGGATATCTGGCGAATTTGTCGGACTGGAGTGAAGAGGTGGCCACGAGTATGGCCGGAATCGATGGCTGTGAATTGGGCGATAATCACTGGGAAGTGATCAACTTTCTGCGTTCCTACTATGAGGAGTACCAAATCGCACCGGCCGTACGGGTATTGACGAAGGCGATCGGAAAGAAGCTCGGTAAGGACAAAGGTAACAGCAAGTATTTGTATGAATTGTTCCCGTACGGGCCGGCGAAACAGGCTTGTAAGTACGCCGGATTGCCGAAACCAACCGGTTGCGTGTAGGCCCCCCGCCGACTGCTGACTAGGGCGGCATTGTGTCGTTAATGTCGGTGGTTTACGGAATTTTGCTTTATGGCGTAGCCGCCGTACTACTGTGTGGAGTGGGTTACCGTGTTGTTCGCTATTGGCGTACCTCTGCGCCGTTAAAGATACCGACTACACCCGCGCCGGTGACCCGCGGCGGCGTCGTCTTACGCATGTTTCGCGAAGTCGTTTTCTTTGAAAGCTTATTCAAGGGTTCAAAATGGACATGGCTGTTCGGATGGATCTTTCATTTTGCGTTATTGTTGGTTTTATTGCGGCATTTACGATACTTCATTGACCCGGTATGGGGCTGGGTTGAGTGGATGCAACCGGCGGGGGTGTACGCCGGATACGGGATGGTGTTTGGATTGGCCGGGTTATGGGCACGGCGGCTAATGGTGGATAGGATTCGTTACATTTCAGCGCCTTCCGATCATCTGATGTTAGTGTTGTTATTGGCAATCGCCGGCACCGGGTTGCTAATGAAGTATGTGTTGCACACCGATATTGTTGCCCTCAAATTGTTTTTCCTTGGGTTGTTGTCCTTCGATTGGCAGCCGCTACCCACCGACCCGATACTACTTTTGCACCTGTTTCTGATTATTGTGTTGGCGCTGATCTTTCCGTTTAGCAAGTTACTGCACGCGCCGGGCCTGTTTTTCAGCCCGTCCCGGAATCAGGCCGATAATCCACGGGAACGGCGTTATGCGCCGGGTGCGCCGACGCGATGAATACGAAATCGGAGTTCGCCGTTCCCACTCTTAAGGAGTATCCACAAATTCCCGTGATTCAGATCGGGGCGATGAGCCACAGCAAACCGTTTGTGGCTAAAGCTGAGCACCAACAGCCCTTGGGGTTTCCCGGCGAACTGGTCGATGATTGGCAGCAGGTCGCGCTGCGCAAGATGGAAGAGTTACTCGGAAAATATCGTGCGTTGCCGGTGTTTCTGGATTCTTGTGTTAAGTGCGGTGCATGTACGGATAAATGTCATTATTTTCTAGGCACGGCCGATCCCAAGAACATGCCGGTGGCGCGGCAAGATTTGCTGCGAAATGTCTATCGCCGTTATTTCACATTTGCCGGCAAACATTTTCCAAGACTGGTCGGTGCCATCGATTTGACTGAGGAAGTGTTGGAAGACTGGTATCGCTATTATCACCAATGTTCCGAATGCCGACGTTGTTCGGTGTATTGCCCGTTCGGCATCGATACCGCCGAGATCACCATGGCCGGTCGCGAAATACTGGCCTCAGTCGGTGTCGGTCAGAAATACGCCAACGAAATTATCGGTAAGGTACATAAACTCGGTAACAACTTAGGCCTGCCCGGTCCGGCTATGATAAATACTCTGGAAGGGCTCGAAGAGGAGATCGAAGAAGATATCGGTGTGGCGGTCAAACTGCCGCTCGATCAAGCGCAGGCGGATGTGTTGCTGGTGACCCCGTCCGCCGATTTTTTTGCCGAACCCCATGTCGATGGGCTGATCGGCTACGCTAAGGTCTTTCACCAAGCGGGTATCAGTTGGACGCTGAGTTCCTACGCGTCGGAAGCGGCAAATTTCGGTATTTTTATCGGCAACTACGAGAATATGCAGAAGGTCGCACAGCGTATCCGTGATGCGGCTCTGGAGCTCGGGGTAAAACGGATTGTGGTGGGGGAATGTGGGCACGCGTGGCGCGTCGCCTATAGTTTTTGGAACACGTTGATCGGCCCGTTCGATTTTTTGGACCCTAATTATCCAGTTCCGCAGCACGTCTGCGAGATGACGTACGATTTGATCCAGCGCGGTGCGTTGCAATTCGACCGCGAACGCAATGACGATAAAGTCGTTACCTTTCACGATTCATGTAATGTATCGCGAGCGTCGCGGATGGGGAATATACCGGGTGGTCAGTTCGTGATTCCGCGGGCGCTCATTAAAGCTGCTTGCAACCACTTTTACGACATGGCGCCGGAGACGATCCACGAGCACACGTTTTGCTGCGGCGGGGGAGGAGGCTTGCTGACTGACGACTTATTGGAGCTGCGGGTTAAGGGATCGGTGCCGCGCATGGAGGCCTTTAAGCGCGTGGTCGAGGACCACGGTGTAACCCATATGGCCGCGATCTGCGCGATCTGCAAAAGTCAATTTGCAAAAGTTTTCCCGTACTTCGAATTTGAAATGGACGCGATCGTAAGCGTCCATCAGCTGGTTGGGGATGCTTTGCAGCTTGGTGTCGAACGCTAAACGTTACTGATTGAGGAAGGTACTATGTCTACATCTGCCGATTCTGCAACTGCGAAACTTACGTTTCGCGCGTATCAAGACGGCGATCATGTCACGACGGACTGGCAAGAAGCGATTTTTGAAGCGGACCAGTCCCATAAGTGTCCCGTTTACGTACACCGTACACCGCCGTGCCAAGGCAGTTGTCCCTCCGGCGAAGATATCCGCGGCTGGTTGCAGATCGTGCGCGGACTGGAGAAGCCACCCGTCGACATGAGTTGGCAGGAATATTCGTTTCGTCGTTCGACCGATGCGAACCCATTTCCGTCGATGATGGGACGGGTATGTCCGGCGCCTTGTGAGGCCGGTTGCAATCGTAACGAGGTCGAGGATTTTGTCGGTATCAATGCTGTGGAGCAATTTATCGGCGATACGGCCTACCGCGAACGCTTTCAGTTCACGCCGGCACCGGAGTTGCGTGGGCAGCGTGTCGCCATCGTGGGTGGCGGGCCAGCTGGGTTGACGGCCGCGTATCAACTACGCCGTCGTGGCTATGGGAGCGCAATCTTCGAATCGCACGCCGAGCTCGGCGGTATGATGCGTTATGGAATTCCGGGCTATCGGACACCGCGTGAAGTCCTCGATCATGAAATTCAGCGGATTCTCGATCTGGGTGATATCGAAGTGCATGCCAGCTGCCGGGTAGGCGCCGATGTCACGATCGAGGAATTAGAGCGCGACTTTGACGCGGTGTTATGGACAATCGGTTGTCAGTCGGGGCGAGCACTGCCGGTACCTAATGGGTCGGCGCCAAACTGTGTATCCGGCGTGCAATTTCTCGAAGCGTTTAACAAAGGGCGACTACAAGTCACCGCGGATCGGGTTATTTGTGTGGGTGGCGGGGATACTTCGATCGACGTGGTATCGGTGGCGCGCCGACTCGGCAAAATCAACCGCGACGGGCAGTCCGAACCACCCGAGATGGTAATCGGCGGCTACGTCGCCCACGACGCCGCGTACGCCGCCTCTCGAGAGGGTGCCGAGGTGACCCTTACGTCGCTGTTTCCGGCCGGTGCGATGACCGCGAGCGAACATGAAGTGCAGGACGCCGTCACCGAAGGCGTCACGATTATTTACGGTGTGCTGCCAATTGAAGTGATCGTGGACGATAGTGGCCGGGCCATGGCGTTGCGCATGATGGAATGCACGATGGATGGCGATACTCCGGTGCGTATCGAAGGTACCGAATTCGATGTGCCCTGCGATTTGATTGTATCCGCGATCGGCCAAGGCGGCGATCTAGAGGGGTTGGAGGGATTCGGTAACGAGCGCGGTTTGATGGACGCCGACAAATACTATCGGCTGGCAGATCATCCCGGCCATTTTGCAGCCGGCGACATTATCCGGCCCCACTTATTGACCACGGCAATCGGCCAAGCGTCGATTGCTGTCGATAGCATCGATAGTTATTTGCAGGGACATGACGTTGTAAAGCGGCCACGGGTCGATGTTCATCACTTCGATTTATTGGATAAGTTACGTGAAGCGGAGTTAAGTCCAACATACTACGACCATAGTCAGAATTGGGGCACGGAGAAGGCGGAATTTGCCGTGCACAATTATGAGG
>JAOTWM010000693.1 GCA_029862885.1 Gammaproteobacteria bacterium | reverse complement strand
GGTTACGCGCAGCTCGCATCGGCGGAGAGCCTTCCAACCGATCAGCAGTGCAGAAACCTGGAGAATCCCGACGCGGCACTAAAAGGTTGGTGCGTAGCGATTAACCGTACCAAGGGCAATTGCCTGGCTTGCCATACCGTGGTCGTCGACGCATGGCCTGAAAGCCTTCCAGCAGGCGGAACGATCGCGCCACCGCTGGTGGCAATGAAACAGCGCTTTCCGGATCGAGCCAAGTTACGCGCTCAGATATGGGACGCCTTGCAAATTAATCCTAACTCAGTCATGCCTCCGTTCGGGCGGCATAAGATTATTTCAGAGGACGATATCGACAACATCGTTGAATTTCTTAACACGATCTAGTGGAATGAAGAATACATCAAATCGATTTGCAAATATTCGAAGCTATAGACTATGAGGTTCTCAAACAATGAAACGAAGAGTATTTCTTAAGAAATCGCTAATAGGCGGCGCAATGGCCCTGACGGCAGGTTACGGTCTGCTTAGATCGGTGGTAGCCACCGCGTTGGAATGGCCCAAAACCGTATTCGATCAGGAAACGGAAGCAGATGCGGTCAAAGCGCTATTCGGTGATACGCCAGTAGTTGAAAGTGCAGATGTAGTGATCAAAGCTCCGTTACAGGCTGAAAATGGAGCCGTGGTTCCGATTAAAGTCACGACCGAGCGAGCAGACGCGGAGTCGATCGCCATCATGGTAGAGAAAAACCCCGTGCCCTACATCACATCCGTTAACCTAGGACAAGGCTCGTCCGGTTTCTATAGTGCCAGAATCAAGATGGGAGAGACATCGAAGGTGTCTTGCTACGTAAAAGCCGGCAACGAGGTGCTCATGGCTGCTCAAGAAATCAAAGTCACAGTCGGCGGATGCGGTGGATAAACTGCGCGGTAATCGGCATATACAGGAGAACTGAACATGGCATTTGCGACGAAAATGAAACTCCGAAAGATCGGCGATGGCCACGACGTTTTATGTCTGGTGAAACATCCGATGGAAACTGGATTACGAAAAGACCAAAAGACGGGTGAGGTGATTCCCGCTCATTACATCGAAATCATGACCTTTACACTCAACGGTAACACGGTAGCTGAGGCCATTTTGGGACAAGGCGTCTCGAAGGATCCGCTCACCGGGATTCACATGGTTGGCGCTAAAGCGGGCGATACCGTAGCAGTCGCGTGGAGTGACAATAAAGGGGAATCCGGCGGTGCCGAGACGACCGTACAGTAATCACACCTGAGTAGAGAGGAGAAATCACGATGAAGGTAGCTAGCTTAGCCGTAATGGCGGGCTGTATTCTTGGTGTTAGCACGCTATATGCCGAGCAGACAGCAATGGTTGAAAAGGACATTGCCGCATTTCAAGGCTACTTCAGCAAACAATTTCCCGGAGTGGCACTCGAAGCGTACGAGGACGGCGTGAATGCATTACCGCAATACGCTCACCGCAGGGCGAATTGGGAGATTCTCATGGAATTTGCGCCGTTCGAACCGGAAATGGAGATTGCGCGTGAAGAATGGGCAACGCCATTTAATAACGGCAAGACCTTCAGCGACTGTTTCAAAAACAATCCGGCGGGGAATAAATACCCGTACTACGATGCAGATACCGATGATATTCGGACTGTGGAAGGTGACATCAATGCGTGCTTAACGGCCAATGGCGAAGAACCGATCAAGAACCTCAAGAACGGCAAGATCGCCCGCCTCGTTGCGGCCTTTAGGGAACAGTTCAACGGGCAACCGATGGCAGTGGACGTAAGTAATGCTGGCGCCCAGAGCTGGTATGAAAAAGGCCGCAAGTTCTACTGGACGAAACGGGGGCAATTGAATTTCTCCTGTGCCGACTGTCATGTGACCAGTGCCGGAAAGAATATCCGTGGAGATGTGTTAAGCGCGGGCCTCGGCCACGGCACGGGTTTTCCTGTATATCGCACCAAGTGGGCTGTGGCAGGAAAACCCTGGGGGACCGTCCATCGCCGGTATGATGGGTGCAACAAACAAGTACGGGCAAAACCGTTTAAACCTCAAAGCGCCGAATACAAAGCACTCGAATATTACGAAGCCGTCATGAATACTGGTGTTCCGCTAAAAGTGCCGAGTCAGCGTCAATAACGTCTTTGGAAATTACGAGAAAGAAATTATCGCTAGAGGCAACGACTATTCCAACCGTTGGTCCTGGTT